>CAXNNN010000493.1:0-3319 GCA_964203095.1 Verrucomicrobiaceae bacterium
CGTTGGCTGGGGCCTAAAGAGTGCCGATGGTTTGAAGGCCGAGAATACGGCTTATTTCACGCCCTGGGAACTGGCCAAGTTTGATGCCGCCAAAGAAGGCTTTGAAGACATTCAAGTCGACCTGACTCCGCGCAAGGCTGCTGCTGTAGCAACGGTCAAAGCGACAGCCGAAGAAGGCGCACGCTTGTATCAAATGTTTGGCTGCATGGCTTGCCATAGCACCGATGGCACCACAGTCGGCAAGGTTGGCCCGAGCTGGCGAGGGCTCTACGGCAGTGACCGCGAGATCGCCAAAGGGGCCAAGGGCACGTTCAAGGCCGACGACACCTATCTGCGAGAGTCGATCACCAATCCGAGCGCCAAGGTGGTGAAGGGATTCGAGAAATTCGATACCGGAATGCCGATCTACGCTGGCATCTTGAACGACTCGCAGATCGACAGCTTGGTGTTTTATATCAAGTCGCTGAAATGAGGCGGCCTCACTTCTTCGCCTTGCCCATGCGAGCACCTTCAAAGCTCAAGGCCTTGGCCGGGTCCATGCGCTCGTAGTCCGCATCGGTGGGCCCTCCACCGAACTGCTTCCAGTAAATCTCCGCGAAGGGATTCAGCTTGGGACCCATCGCGCGCTCGTTCACATCATACTGACCGCGCAGAGAATCCCACCACTGATCATAAACGGCGCTGAGCTGCTTCACGATCTCTGGCTTCTCAGCCGCGATGTCTTTCTCCTGCGCAGGATCAGCGACGACATCAAAGAGTTGCCACTGAGGCCCGCTCTTCGCCCTGGGTCCCCTGCCCGCTTCGCTGACCAAGGTGAAGCGTGTGTTGCGCACGGAGCAATTCTTCAGCTTGGCCATGTCGGGGTTCGTGCCCTTGGGCCAGCGACCCACATGGGCAAAGAGAAACCGATCCTCCCACATGGCCTTGGGGTTCTCTAGCAGTGGCAGCAGGCTACGCCCCTCCGCCGCTTGCTCTTCGAGTTCTGTGGAAAGCTTCGCCCCCGCCAACGCTGACGCCGTTTTGAAAAAGTCGATGTGTGCCGTCAGCGCTTGGCAGTCACCTGGTGTCAACGTGCCTGGCCAACGCCAGAACGAAATGCCTCGCACACCACCGATCCAAGGCGAACCCTTTGCACCGTGCATGTTGGCATTGAAGGTCTTCACGCCCGCTGTGCCGCCATTGTCATTCATGTAGATCACCAACGTTTCATTAGCGATACCCAAGGTCTGAAGTTTCGCCATCAAAGTGCCGACATTCTGATCAATGTTGTGCAGCATCCCGAAAAAATTCTCAGCATCGGCCCCCAGCCCCTTGCCTTCATACAGCGCACGGTCTTCGGGCCTCGCGATGTAGGGCCCGTGTGGCGCATTCGTGGCAATCCAACAGAGGAACGGATCACCTTTTTTCTGTGCTTCAATCCACTTGGTGGCCTGGGAGAAAAACACATCCGTGCAGTAACCCTTCGTCTTCTCAAATCGGTTGTTGTGCAGGATCGCAGGATTGAAATACTTGTTTTCCGGCGCGTCGCCACAACTGCCTGGATAAGACTGCCCGATACCCCCACCACCGTGGATGAAGACCTCATCGAAGCCACGCTGATCTGGGCGATGCTCTGCCTCGTCACCGAGATGCCATTTGCCGAAGATACCGGTGCGATAACCGGCGCCCTTGAGCGCTTGCGCCACGGTTGTCGCATTTAGCGTCAGCCGCTCGCGCTCCAGGATCGTGTGCGTAATGCCGTTGCGAAACTCATGCCTCCCCGTCATCAAAGCCGAACGTGTGGGGGCGCATGTTGGGCTATTATGCCAATTCGTGAACCGCAAGCTTTCGCCATGTAGCTTGTCTATGTTTGGCGTCTTGAGGACTGGGTTGCCATGCACACTCAGGTCCCCGTAACCTTGGTCATCCGTGAGGATGAAAAGGATGTTGGGACGCTTGCCTGCCAGCTCGGCAAAGCAAAGCACAGGAACAAAGCAGGCAAGAAAGCACGCGAAACGTTTCATGGTGGAGGCGGCTCTTAACGCTCGCAGCCAAGAAATCATTCCACAGGATGCACAGCTGACATCACTTTCACCATCAAACAAAAAGGCCCTGGAATAAACCAGGGCCTTTCGGAAGATAAGACTGCAGGGACAGCGATTAGCGCGAGTAAAGCTCAACAACGAGCTGCACGTTGGCGATCGGGTTGATCTCCTCCATCACAGGCACGCGGTTCACGCTGCCCTTCTGGGTGTCGCGATCAACCGTCATCCACTCTGGCACCGGGTTGCCCTGGGTGTTTTCGAGGAAACGACCGACGAGCTGCTGGGAACGTGGGGAGTTACGCACGGTGATGGTGTCACCTGGCTTGCACTGATAGCTCGAAATGTTGACGCGGATGCCGTTCACCGAAATGTGGCCATGACTGACCAACTGACGAGAAGCAAAACGTGTGTTCGAGAAACCGAGGCGATAAACAACGTTGTCGAGGCGAAGCTCCAGCATTTGGAGAAGATTCTCACCTGTCACGCCTTTACGGCGCTGAGCTTCTTCGAAGAACTTGCGGAACTGCTTTTCGAGCAAGCCATACTGGTAACGCAGCTTCTGCTTTTCAAGCAATGCCGTGCCGTATTCGGAGGTCTTGCGGCGAGTGTTGCGAGCGCCATGCTGACCTGGTGGGAAATTACGAAGTTCGAGCGCCTTGGAAGGGCCGAAGAGAGCCACGCCAAAACGACGGGCGATTTTTTCACGGGGACCGGTGTAACGAGCCATACAGAGAGTAAATAGAAAGTGGGGTTACACGCGACGTGCTTTTGGTGGACGGCAGCCGTTGTGCGGCATTGGCGTCACATCCTTGATGCCGGTGACTTCCACACCCATCGCCTGAACGGCACGGACAGCGGATTCTCGACCGGAGCCTGGGCCACGGAGACGGACTTCAACTTCACGGAGACCATGGCCCATCGCTTGACGGCAAGCATCTTGCGAAACGACTTGTGCTGCGTAGGCGGTGCCTTTGCGTGAACCACGGAAGCCCATCTTGCCCGACGTAGACCAACCAATGACGTTGCCATTGCGGTCGGTGATCGTGACGAGCGTGTTGTTAAATGTAGCGGTGACGTGAACGATGCCACTGGAAACGTTCTTGGAACCCTTAGCGCGGACGACCTTGGGCGCTTCTGCAGCACCGCCATCGAGGCTGAGGAAAACGTCGTTGATCGTCTGCGGCTTCGCAGCCTCAGGCGCTGCCACGGGAGCGGCGGTAGGAGCCTGCTCAGGAGCAGGAGCAGCGACGAGGGGCGCTACAGGTGTTTCGTTGGTTTCAGGCGATGCCATATCA
>CAXNNN010000494.1:0-3314 GCA_964203095.1 Verrucomicrobiaceae bacterium
TTCCGGCTCCGCTCGGGGCTACGCCCCCTCGCTCCACCTGCACTACAGAACCTATTTCGCGTCGCAAGCGTCTTGCATCAGCACGAAACCAAACGAAAATCATCCCACCATCCGCATGATGGTTTTAACGAATCAGCGGACATCCCCAGATGTCTCCGCTTATCCGTGTGTTCTGCGTATTCCGTGGTTGATATACCAGAACGCTTACTTCAAGCAGCCCTGCATGAAGGTTGTGATGTCGGCATGGAGCTTCTTAAGGTCCGGCGCATTGGTATACATCATGTGCCCGGCCTCGTAGTCGGCGACGTGGATGTTTTTCCGCAGCTCAGGCGGAATCGAAAGGTGACGCAGGCTGTGCAGCATGTTGTCCGGTGGCGTGACAAGGTCGGCATAGCCTACCAGGGCGAGCACTTGCAGATACGGATTGCCCTTCATCGCATTGGCTAGGTCGGCATTCACGCTAGTGTAGCTGTTGCCCTTGCCATGGTTCCAACCGGGCTGCGAGTTCAGCACTTCATAAGGCAGGTCTTGCTCATACTTCAGTTCACCGCGCAGGTAGTCATTCATGCTCGCGGCGGCGATACCACCGACCACATTCATGAAGGGATCGATCTCGGGGTAGCCCTCCGTTTCATCGGCATCACGCCCGGTCACCCGCGCATCGTAAGCGCCGAGCACGAGCTTCAGGTCACGCAGCAGCATTTCACGGAACAGGCCGCTATGAATGCGAAGTTCGTGCTGGTCGATGACCTCCGCCTTCAATCCGGTGAGACGAGCTAACTTCTCGATGGCGACCTTGCGTTGATCCACTGTCAAATCATGGCCCATGAGCAAGATGTGCGCATATTCGCCGAAGGCGTAAGCACGGGATTCAGCGATGGCCTTGGCACGATCCGCCTGCAAATCGGCGGGCAGTTTCTTGTGGTAGTGCGCGGTGGCCGTCAGTGCGGGCAGCAGCACTTGATACGGTAGGTCATTCAGCGCGCCGCCAACCAGCACATCGTAGTCCAGCAAGCCTGAGACAATGATGAGGCCATTGATGTAAATGCGATGGCGCGAGGCCAAATGCTCTGCCAAGCCACCGCCACGAATGCCACCGTAGCTCTCGCCAGCGATGAACTTCGGCGACAGCCAGCGCTGCTCGCGCGTGAGCCAGAGCCGGATGAACTCGGCCACCGCCTCGATGTCCTCGCGCACTCCAAGGAAATCATTCGCCTGCTTGGGGTCCTCCGCCTTGCTGAAGCCGGTGTTTACCGGGTCGATGAAAACCAAGTCCGTGCTGTCGAGCAGGCTGAACTCATTCGGCACCAACCCACCCGGCGGCAGCGGCGGGGTCAGGCCATCCGCAGGCAGATTAACACGCTTCGGACCAAAGGCCCCGAGGTGCAGCCAGACACTGCTGGAACCCGGGCCACCATTGAAGCAGAAGGTCACCGGGCGCTTCCTGGCGTCGGGCTTTTCAGTGAGCGTGTAGGAGGTGTAAAAGACCTGTGCCTTGGGCTTGCCGTCATCGGGTTTCAGGATCGGCAGCATGGCCGCTGTGGCTTTGTAGCGGATCTTCTTGCCCGTGATCGTCACCTCATGCGTGGTGGTCGTTTCCTTGGGCTTCTTGTCCTCGTTCGCCTTCTTTTCTTTCTTCGGCTCGTCCTTGGCGGGTTCTTTGGATTCTTGTGCCCAAGCGAGCCCCGTGAGGCACAATCCGAAGGCGAGGAGAAGCAGGTGGCGCAGCATAGGCCACCCATGATGAACATTTTTCGCCGTTCGTCATTCATCTTTACAAGCCGCCGGCCCCATCTTTCGACTTGAAAAGCCAGCCTTTGCAACTATGAGACCGGTCCCCTACGCCAAGCGTTGGGGAAACCCATCGCACACGACACACTACCCATGAAGGCCGAACTGGTTGAACAAGCCGCCCTAGTCATCACCGACCCACCGATCCTCATCAATCTGGTGTCGAAGCGCGTGCGCCAACTGCAAGCAGGCCGCCCCGCCCTTGTGGAACGCCGCCCTGGTCTCCGCGATGCCGACATCGCCCTCACGGAAATCATTCAGGGCAAGATTCGCGTCGCCACGGCCGAAGACCTCGAGGAGTAACTCCTCGACTGGGTGTGCCGTGTTCTTCGCATCGGGCCAGCCCAACTGACCCATGAAAGCCACGGCCCCCACGGAAATCGCCACCAATCGCAAGGCCCCGCGCGACTACCACATTCTGGAGCGCTACGAGGCCGGCATGGAACTGCGCGGCACGGAGGTAAAGTCTATCCGTGCAGGCAAGATCAACATCAATGATGCCTTTGCCCGTATCGAAAAAGGGCAAGTCTGGCTCTATGGCTGCGACATTCAGCCTTACGAAAGAGCCAGCTGGGAGCAGCACGAGCCACGCCGCAGCCGCCGTCTGCTGCTCCACAAAAAGGAGATCGCTAAGCTCGCCGGCTTCACCGACCAGAAAGGCTTGTCGCTACCTGTGCTGCGCGCCTACTGGAAGAACCGCCGCGTAAAGCTGGAGATCGGTGTCGGCCGTGGCAAAGACCAAGGCGACAAGCGCCAAGACCTGAAGGATCGCGTCGAGAACCGCGAAGCGCAGCGCGAAGTCGCCCGCTTCAATGAAAAGCACTCCGGGCGCTAGGTTTTCGTCAACGGCAGGCGAATCCAGAACTCAGCACCGCCTTCAGGGCGGGTTCGGCCATCGGCCTCGCCATGGTGCACCCTGGCCACGGCGCGCACTAAGCCAAGTCCCAGGCCAATGCCAGGTGTGGGAGCCGACGCTGCGGAACCACGCGAAAAGCAGCGCCAGATACGCAGGCTGTCCGCTTCTGACAAACCCGGCCCCGTATCGGCCACACTCACGGTCGCCCACTCGTCCGAGACATTCATCGCCACGATGACCGTGCCCCCCTCGGGCGTGTAGGCGAGGGCGTTATCAAGCAAGTTCGACAGGGCTTGCCTTATGCGCTGCTGGTCCAGCAGCATCCACGCATCCCCCCTGGTGCCCTCTGCAACACGATGCTGCGCGCTTCGGCGGCAGCTTGATAGAGCTCCACGGTATCGCTCATGAGCTGCCCAAGCGAGGTCATCTCCAAGTGTAGGCGCATGGACTGCGCGAATGCTCAGGATGGTCTGCACCAGTGACACCGCGCTTTCGATCTCGTCAATGCCGCGCGCAGCCGCATCGCGCATGGCCTCCGCATCATGGGTGGTGAGAACCGCTTCCAGGTTGCCCCGAATGTGCGCCAGCGGCGAAGGACCTTTCCAAGCGCTTCACGCCACCTTGCGAATAGAACACCTCATACTCACCCAAATCATCCTCAATGATG
>CAXNNN010000495.1:0-3312 GCA_964203095.1 Verrucomicrobiaceae bacterium
GTTCATTATCGGAGAAGACACCGACGAGCCACGGATCATCCTTCATCGCAGCGAGTCGTGCACGGCACTCCGTAGCGCAGAACTCGGCAAAACCAGGCTCAAACACCGGCAGCACATCGTCCGCATAACCCGTGTGACCGGAGTCCGCATGGGTGAGGCCCAGTTTCCTCCCAAAGCCGCTCATCAGTCCCAGCGTCACCGTGTAGGGCATGGCCTTGGCCGCTTGGCGGATCACCTCGTGATCGGAAAAACCACCGCAGCCGTTGAAGCCATGCTCGCGGAGCAGATCGAGCGTTTTCGTGGCCCAGGCCTCTGGCGTTCCCAAAATCTTCTCAAACGGTTCCTTCGCCGCCAGTTTCGATTCCGGCTTCAGTGAGCAAACACCTGCGAAGACAAAGCGGCCGCCCTCGGGATCAATCATCCACCAGCGCTCGCCGATCTTATCCACACGGAAAAAGCCCGTCGCCCTTTGTTTCTCTGCCGCTAATCCGCCGAAACGCGTCAGCGCATCTGCGGACAAGGGGAGCACATCGAAGCTGGCTACCGTGCGCGTCTCACGGCCCTTCCATTCGGCGGAAACCACTGCCTTCGCATCGACCACACACACGTCTGCCGCGTGTGCGGCCATCACAGGAAAAATCAGCAACCATGGGAACTTCATCACATCTGCATAGCACGCCTGACGCATCCTGCCCATCATGATCTCATGCGCTTGTGGCAGCCTACTTCGCCGGATACCCTTTCCAAAGCCACTCCAGCGCCTGCGGTAGGATTTGTGACCGCGCAGGCCCCAAGCCGTGACCGGCATTCAGGCAATAAACATACTGATAGGGGTAACCTTTCGCCTTGAGCACCTTCGCCATGCGGTGATTTGCCTCCACCCAGTCGTGCATGCCGTCACGCATGACGTTGGGGTTGCAGTTGTCACGATCTCCCACGGCCAGCCAGATGCGCAGCGGCTTCTTCGGGCTCTCGGGGATGATCTTGTTGTGAAAGCCCCACGCGCCATCCGGCGTCTCGGGATTGAAAGGCCACTGCTGGTTCACAAAAGTGCCCGAAGTAGCGAGCACGCGATGATACAAGTCCGTACGATACCACGCCATCGCCAGAGCGCACGATCCGCCGGAACTGCTGCCCATCGTGGCACGGCCTTCGGGGTCCTGGGTGAGCTTCACGCCCGCGTTCTTCTCCACCAGCGGCAGCACCTCGTTCTCGATGAACTCCGCATACAAGCCGGACATCGTGTCATACTCACGACCGCGCTCATGCCCCTGCGCATCGCCACCGCCGCTGGAGATCAAGATGGCGACCTGCACCGGCACACGCTTCTGCGCGATGAGATTGTCGAGGATGCGCGGCAGCGTCATGTCCGGCTTTCCGCGCGGCCCGTCATGTCCCACGATGAACGGAGCCTCTGTGCCCGCTACGTATTGCGCAGGCACATACACCGTCACGAAGCGCTGGTAGTCGATGGGATGCGTCTCCACGATGAGCGTCTTTGGGTTGTTCGGGTCCACCGTGCCTAAAACATCACGCGCAATGCCGGGATTGAAGAGCTTGCAGTCCTTCGACTCCATCACGAACTGCTTCACCACGCCCTGCGGCACGCCTTCGACCACCTTCGCTTCCGGCGGAGCGACATAGTCCGGCCCGATGACGAAATCCCCGTCCACACCCACCGGCGCATTCACGCCTGGCTTGCCATCCAACCGCGTGAACTTCGGTGCACTCGGCGCATCAAAAGGCCGCGTGGGAGGTTGTGGACGATCCGGCTTCTTCTCCTTGGCCTTCTGGGTGAAGGCTGGGAGTGCGAGTGCGGTGAGAGCGAGGAGGAGATGAAGAGAGCGCATAAGTCAGGTGCAGAGTTAGGTGGAACTGAATGGAACTCATTTCACCTCGGTGACATCAACCACATCGAGCTGGATGAACTGCCCGTTGAAGGGCTTCGGCGCTGGAGCCACGTCGGGCACGACGAGTTTGGCGAAGTTCGTGATCATGTGGCCGTTTTGGCCATCACCATGGAGGGTGAGGGTGGCTCCGCCGTCGATTTCGACGGTGGCGGTGTAGTCGATGGTGAAGATGCGATGGCCAACCTTGTCATCACGATTGAAGAAAAAATGCTGAGCAGGCGAGGACACGCTGAACTGGTAGATGTTGTAGGTCTTGTTGTTCGGCACGCCGTCGATGTAGAAGCGCTCGCTGACCTGCTGGCCGTCCTTATACATCATTGGCTCCACCACGCCGCGCACGCGCAGGGTGACCTTGTAGCGTTTGCCCACCTCGCCACCGAAGGTCTTCACATCGGTGAACTTGTCATTCGTCTTCGGATCGTCCGTCATGCGGGCGGAGATGCCATCCGCGCCGGGCTTGGGATTCTCCGGCATGGGATCGCGGCAGGGAAACTCAAAACGGTAGCCGTCGAGAGCCGATGCGACCTTCTTCAAGTCATCGGCGGCAAATGAGTGAGCAGCGAGCAGGGCAGCCGTGAGGCAGAGGGTGAAGCGAAGGCGGTTCATGAGGTGGATGGAGGTGACGACTACCTATTCTTTTGCGAAGGGCACGCACTTTCAAGATGCGAATACAGCCGGCTCGGCTCCGAAATTGCCAGGTCGCGTTTGAGCATCTGGAAGAACTCAATGAGGCGGTCAGCTTTGGATTTGAGGATTTTGTCGGTTTTAAGTTTTTCGAAAAAGGGCTGATCACCACGTCCTTCATCAGCGACGTGCGCGGTCATGAGTCGGGCGTAGATCGTGGCGCGGTCGTCGGTGGCGATGTTCATGCCGTAGGGTTCAGCAAAGCCCTGCCACTTCGTGTTGTCTTTGTAGAACCGCAGTTGGCTGGGGGCGGTGGCTCCGCCGGGGCTGCCGATCTTGTAGTGAAATCCTTCTTGATTGAGGCTGTCCCAGTTGGTGTCGTAGATGGGGCCGCCTTCTTTAGAGAACTCACGGTCCATCAGGTGCAACACTTCGTGGTGAATGGTGCGGCGAAGGAAGTCCATGGAATTGACAACCGCAGGATCAAAGGTGCGGAGGCCATAAGCGAATGAAGCTTGGGGCAACCAGCTCATGCCTTGTCCAGCGACGCCAGCGCCACGGAAATTAAAGGTGTCCATCATGTAGAGGTTCTTCACACTGAGCCGCTTCGTGATCTGCTCGGGATAAATCTCCAACTGCTCGCGGCACATGCGCATGAACGCTCTGAACTCATTCAGTTTCTTATCGGTGAAGTAGGAGTATTCCAGCCGCACCTTCACCGGCATGGGTGGTGCGGGTGAGCCGGGTTCCCACAGCACTTTAAAGCCCCATTGCTTCT
>CAXNNN010000496.1:0-3312 GCA_964203095.1 Verrucomicrobiaceae bacterium
GACAGTCATGCCGCTGGGGTCTCCGATTGGTTCGCACCAAGGCATTGCCACACGTAAGATGATCGAGATCATCATTGCGCAAGCCACCGTGCCAGTAGTGGTCGACGCCGGTATCGGCGCACCTAGCCATGCGGCTGAGGCCTTTGAAATGGGAGCCGCCGCCGTCTTGGTGAACACCGCCATCGCCGTGGCAAGCGATCCAGTGCGGATGGGCACCGCTTTCAAACAAGCCTGCGAGGCTGGTCGCAGCGCTTATGAAATCGGACTCGGGCACCAAAGCACCGAGGCGAGAGCGACGAGCCCGCTGACCACGTTCTTGTATCAGGCTACCAATGCTTGATGCCCCATGGCGACAGCTTTTCCGATCACACCGGCCAGCGTCTCCATGCTTTAGGGCTTTTAAATGACGTCCACCAGACCATGGTGCCCCCGGGTCATAGCATTGAACTCGGAGGCCTCCACCATGAAGCCGCTGCACACGATGACGGGCACATTGATACCCAGAGCACGGAGCTGCTTAAAGGTGTCGTGCTCAGAGAGCTTCGGCGTGTAAACATCCATCAAAACGGCGTCTACAGGCAGGGTCGCGGTGCGCAAGATGTTGAGGGCATCTTCGCCATCCTCCGCCTCGATCACACGATAGCCGAAGTAGCGAAGCATGCTAACTGCGATGGACCGCACGGGAGCTCCATCATCGACGACGCAGCACCACGGCGGGGTCCTCGGCGTTGACATCACGCAGTCCTTCGACCTCGCGGATGCCCCAGCGCAGGGACGACGCCGTGACTTTGAGCCCTGGTTCAGCATCCAAGTGGGCGGTGGCCTGCTCCCACTTAATCTCTTGCTTGGCCACCCAAGACACCAGCCCGGCAGCCAACAAGCCAAGAACCATGAGCGCGCGAGCAGCCGTCTTGCCATTCAAGGGAGCAGCCCGCGGGCCCGAGCGAATGAGGGCCTTCTGCACCAGTGGCTATGCCAGATCTCACCGATCCTGCGCCTCCGCCACGGACTCCTCCAGCACTTCGTCGGCCTCAAAATAGATGTCTTGAAGCGCATCGCGCAGCTCTGGCGGCGGGTAGCCAAACACTCGAACCGCCAGCCGTGATTGCATGCCAACCAGCACGACAACGTGCTCATCTGGGGCCGCGTTGGCGCTCGTTTCGCCCTCGTTGTCCCCCATCATCGGCACTCGCAACAAGGTCTCCAACGCCGACTCAGTCGAGGCGACACGACGCCAAGCGCGCTCGGCCTTGGCCAGGACCTGATCATTTGCCCCATCCCAAAGCATGGCCTCAACCACCTGAAACCATTGTCCCCGCTTTTGTAAATGCTGCCAGACTGGCTCGCCCAGCCAAAGAGCCTCCATGGTTGCTGGCCAGAGCAAGGGCGCGCCTATAAGTGTCAAGGTATGCCAGAGCGCATCATGGCGAGACCCAGCAGGCAAAGGCGCTGCAGCAGCTTCAGCCGCTGTGATTCCTGAGGCAATGTCTTCGCGTTGCTCATCCAGCCACGCAGTCACTTTTTCCAAAGTCGCGCCACTGGCACTCTGCCTACGCGGAGTGCTCGGTCCTTGGATCAGTTCTGCAGCGGCCAAACGCATCAGCTTGAGTTAGGTGGAAGCAGGTTCCGCACCCCTGCGGGCTACCGCCATGCGCATGAGGGTCGATTCCAAGGTGATCACGACACGCTGTTCGAGCGATTGATCGAGACTACCGCCGAAGCTGCTGATGGCTTCATTGCACGAGTTGGATTGCTGCTCAATACGGTCGGTCAGCGCCTTGGTCACGGTCGTGAAGACATCGCGCTTCAGGTCCTCCAACTCCTTTTGCACTTCCTGACGCAGCGAAACCGTGTCCCTATGCAGGGCTGCGCCCAGTTCATCCACACGCTCCAACATGGCCTTCCGTGCCCGCGAGACACCGCCATCCAGCACCTGACGCAGTTCCTTCATTCTGCCTTCCAGTTCCTCATAGTAGCGGCCAAACATCTGCATCCGCATGGTTTCCAACCCAGCGGCGGATTGCTTCTCCAGCTTGAGTCCCTGCATGGTTTGCAGCATGAAGTCCATGACCGCCGTCTTCACTTCAGAAATCACCGGCGGCATCGGCAGAGATGATGGAGGCAACTCAGCGATGGTGGGTGCTGGCACGGGTGCAGCCTCCATGCCATACCCGAGCCCTTGAGCGAGTCCCTCCGTCAGCGGCCCCACGACCGGCTTCGGGGAGAACAGCGGGTCTCTGCCATGATGACTCATGGGCTGGGACGGGGTGAGTTCAATTGTTGCGGCCATAGAGAAAGGCAGAGGTAACCCCGAATCCACCGTATTTATATAACCTCCATAATTTTTCGGTTTATTTATCATTTTCTATGGAGGCCTACGGCGACATAGGGAAGACGCGGCAAAACGCGCACTGGAATCGCTGATCTCACGCCACGTTTCTCATTCCAAGCCTTGCAATCCCTTGCACGAGCCAGATTCACCGCCATTCTGTTTTTCCCCTCACCCCCCGCTCTCTGTGCTCCGCACCGTCCTCAAATCCAAGCTCCACCGCGCATTCATCACCGACGCGAACGTCAACTATGAAGGCAGCATCACTATTCCCATTGACCTCATGGAGGCCGCTGATCTCTGGGACGGTGAGAAGGTGCTCGTCACGTCCATCACCAGCGGAGCACGACTGGAAACCTATGTCATCCCTGCCCCTGCGGGTTCTGGGCAAATCGTCATCAACGGAGCTGCCGCGCATCTGATCAACACTGGCCACCGGGTCACGATCATGGCCTGGGCCATCACCGAGACCCCGGTGAAGCCAAAGCGCATACTTCTTGATGAGGCAAATCGAGTGCTGCCGCAAAAAGTGCTCTAGCCGTTTGCTGAGCTACGGCAGCCTCGGCCACACTCTCTTATCGCCAACAAACACCACGCAGTCAGCTCTGCGGCTACTCGAACCAGTGCTGACGGCGGTTACCAACTGCCGCTCCTGGATGGTCTCACGCCTCCCGCAAGAAGATCGCATCCACGTTAGCTTCGTCATAGAGCGCGTCGCTCAGGATGACCAGTGGGTCGCCTTTCTTGATTAGGTTCTTGTCGAGAAGCAGCATGATGGCGTTGCGGATGTTTTGGTCCGGGTTGCCCGGCACGAAGTCAATGACCCAAGGGTGCACACCACGTGCTGTGGTCAGTGTGCGGCTGACGTGCAGATTCGGCGTGAAGGCGAAGATCGGTGCCATTTCGGGCCGTTGATGCGCGAGCAGGTGCGCCATGACGCCGCGCAGAGTAAAGACAAGCAGCTTGCTACCTTCGATGCTGTT
>CAXNNN010000497.1:0-3307 GCA_964203095.1 Verrucomicrobiaceae bacterium
CATGGCAGTTGCAAATCGTCGCTTGCTACGGCCAAGCCCACGAGGGCCTGAGCCGATGCGAGTTCATTCGAAAAGCCTTTCACGAGCGACTGCAAAAGAAGCGCCGCGCCCTGCTGCGCAACCTGCAAAGTGATGCTCTACCACTGAGCAAATCAGTATCTCTGGTGCAGCTCTATCTCACCTCGCCCGAAAGCGGCTATCTCTCGGTCAGCGTCGCACTGTTGCCTTTTGATTCGCGTCGCAACGTCTGGGTCTTCGACAAAGGCGAGCTGCCCATCGCCAGCGACAAGGCCGCGCCCTCGCGTGCCTTTGCCAAGCTGGTGGAGTCCGAGCAGCGCCTCGGCATCCGCATTGAAAAAGGCGACACCGTGGTCGATCTCGGTGCCTGCCCAGGGAGCTGGAGCTACGTCGCCGTGCATCGCGGAGCCAAGGTCATCAGCGTCGATCGCTCGCCCTTGCGCGACGACCTCATGGAGCACCCACGCGTCACCTTCATCCAGGGCGATGCCTTCAAATACACCCCGCCCCAGCCCGTGGACTGGCTCATCTGCGACGTCATCGCCACACCCGACCGCAGCATGGCTCTGCTGCTCGATTGGGTGAAGGCCAAGCGCTGCCAGAGATTCATCGTCAGCCTCAAATTCAAAGGCAGCGAGGAGTATGCAAAGATCGACCAGCTCAAGGCCGAGCTACCCCCACTGTGCTCCGACTTCTATCTCGCCAGACTGTGCGCAAACAAGAACGAAGTGTGTGCGTTTGGGGTGGCGATTTAGCGAACAGCTGCTGCGCTTTCGGATTGCCAAGCTCGTGGGCTCCGCCATCATCGCGCTCTCATGAAACGCTACGCTCTTGGCATTGACTACGGCACGAACTCCTGCCGCTCGCTTTTGGTGGATTTGGATGATGGGGCAGAGGTGGGCAGCACAGTCTTCCCCTACCCGAGCGGCACGCTCGGCATCTTGACCGATGCGCGTGACCCGCATGTGGCGCGGCAGAATCCACAGGACTATCTTGATGGCATGGTGGCCGTAGTGCGCGGGGCGCTGGAGCAGGCCAAGGCGGGTGTGGCGGGCTTCGATGCAGCACAGGTCGTGGGCTTGGGCATCGACACCACGGGCAGCACCCCCATTCCCGTGGCGCAGTGCGGCACGCCGCTGGCGTTGTTGCCAGAGTTTAAGGACAACCTGAACGCCTATGTCTGGCTGTGGAAGGATCACACCTCGCACGCCGAGGCGGCAGAGATCACGGCGCTGGCGGAGAAGGAGCGGCCGCAGTATTTGGCCAAGTGCGGCGGCACGTATTCCAGCGAGTGGTGGTGGAGCAAAATCTTGCATCTGCGGCGCATCGACCCGGCAGTGTTCGCCAGTGCGCATTCCTTCGTGGAGCACTGCGATTGGCTACCGGCCGTGCTGGCGGGCGATACGAATCCCCTCACCCTGAAGCGCAGCGTGTGCGCGGCGGGACATAAGGCGATGTTCAATGCCGAGTGGGGTGGCCTGCCGGACAAGGAGTTCTTGTCAAAGCTGGACCCGATGGTCGCGGAGCTGCGTGATCGGTTGTTCGACGTGGCTTACACTTCGGACACAAAGGCCGGTGAGCTGTGCGCCGAGTGGGCGGAGAAGCTGGGTCTGAAGGCTGGCACGGCCATCGCGGCCGGCGCTTTCGATGCGCACATGGGTGCCGTCGGGGCGGGAATCAAGGAAGGCACGCTGGCGAAGATTCTCGGCACCAGCACCTGCGATCTGATGGTGGCTCCGACGAGCAAACCGCTGGCCGATATTCCCGGCGTGTGCGGCATTGTGAAGGGCTCGGTGCTTCCGGATTGCTACGGCATCGAGGCCGGGCAGAGCGCGGTGGGTGACATCTTCCTGTGGATGGTGAACCACGTCGTGCCCGACAGCTACGGCAGCACGGTGAGTGAGAAGTTTATCGCCATGGAGGCGGAGATGTCGAAGCAGAAGCCTGGTGCGAGCGGCCTGATGGCGCTGGATTGGAACAACGGCAATCGCACCGTGCTGGTCGATCATCGGCTGACGGGCCTGCTCATCGGGCAGACGCTCTCCACCAAGGCCAGCGAGATCTATCGGGCCTACATCGAGGCCACGGCCTTCGGCGCGCTGACGATCATTAACCGCATCGAGGAGTTCGGCGTGCCGGTGAAGGAAGTCGTCAATACCGGAGGGCTGGCCACCAAGAACGCGACGCTGATGCAGATCTATGCCGACATCCTGGGTCGCCCGATGAAGGTGAGTCGCAGCGAGCAGACGTGTGCGCTAGGAGCCGCGATCTTCGGCGCGACCGCCGCCGGAGCAGGGCAGCTGGGTGAATTGCAAGCCCGCATGACCGCCGCGAGGGAGAAGGTTTATCACCCGATCCCAGACAACCAATCCGTGTACGCCGAGCTGTATGAAGTCTATCGAACGCTGCACGATGCCTTTGGCACGCGCGGCTGGTGCGGGCATCTGCATTCCGTGATGAAGAAGCTGCTGGAGATTCGCGAGCGGCAGCGGGATTAGCAGCCGCTCGCGCCTATGCTCGGCATCCTTGGAACCACGTGCGGAGGCACGGGGTGGTAGCTTTCGTGGTGAAGCTCTACCCAGTCAGGGCCAGACTGTATCGTTATCGTTTCACGACAAGGCAGGAACGAGTGTTGACCATCGTCGAGTGAGGGCGTGGACGATTCGCTGCCTTTGTGCCCCTGTTCGGCAGACCTTACCTGACATGAAACACTGAACAGTTCTGCCCGCCCCCCTCACTATATGCCCCATCGATTGCAGGCTGGACACCGGCTTGAATCCTACTATCATACATGCTCCATGAAATCTTTTCTCGCCCTTGTTGCTTTTGTTCTGATGAGCGCTTCCGCTCTGGCGCAGACGGCCCCCACGGTAACGCTAGGACCTGTGAACGTGACCGTGAATGCCGGTGCCACGGCGAGTTTCATTTCCACTGCGAGCGGTAACACTACCCCTACGGTGCAGTGGCAGGTGAGCACGGACGCCGGTGTGACATTTAACAATCTAAGTGGAGCCACCAACACCACACTCAGCTTCACCGCAGGTTCCTCGCAGAATGGCAATCGCTACAAGGCTGTCTTTACCAACCCGACGGGCTCTGCCACAAGCGCCGTGGCTACTTTAACGGTGCTTAGCCCACCCACGATCGTTGCCAATAGCGGTCCTACCAGCATTTCCCGTGTGAGCGGACAAACCGCCACTTTCAGTGTCCGCGCGACAAATTTTGTCAGCGTGAGTTGGGAATCACGCAGTAGTTCTTCAGGAACTTTTAGACCCATTCCCAATGCTAC
>CAXNNN010000498.1:0-3296 GCA_964203095.1 Verrucomicrobiaceae bacterium
GGGGGCTTGATTTTCTCTTTGCAAGGGCAGCTGGCCGAACCTAAACATCTGCCCGCTTTTCCCGGCTCCTCGGGACGCCTTTCTCTTCACCTCCAAGCACTCACTGATTATGGGCCGCATCTACAACAACATCGTCGAAACCGTGGGCGGCACGCCCCTGGTCAAACTGAACCGCGTCACCGTAGGCGTCGATGCCACCATCGCGCTCAAGTGCGAGTTCTTCAATCCGCTGGGCAGCGTGAAGGATCGTATCGGTGCCGCCATGATCGAAGACGCTGAGCAGCGCGGCGTGCTGACCAAGGATACCGTGATCGTCGAGCCTACCAGCGGAAACACGGGTATCGCTCTCGCCTTCGTCGCCGCAGCGAAGGGCTACAAGCTGATCCTGACCATGCCCGAAACCATGAGCCTGGAGCGCCGCACGCTGCTGGCTCTGCTCGGTGCTGAATTGGTGCTGACCGAAGGACCGAAGGGCATGAAGGGCGCCATCGCCAAGGCCGAAGAGATCGTCGCCAGCACGCCGAATGCCTGGATGCCCCAGCAGTTCGAGAATCCCGCCAACCCGGCCATTCACTCGAAGACCACGGCGGAAGAATTATGGGCCGACACGGATGGCCAGATCGACATCTTCATTTCTGCCGTCGGAACCGGTGGCACAATCACAGGCTGCTGCGAAGTGCTGAAGCCTCGCAAGCCCAGCTTCCAGGCCATCGCGGTGGAGCCAGAGGCGTCGCCGGTCATCAACCAGACTCTCTCTGGCGAACCTGTGCAGCCCGGCCCGCACAAGATCCAAGGCACTGGCGCCGGCTTCGTTCCAAAGAACCTGCACCTGAAAGATAGCGCAGGAAACCCACAGATCGTGGAGTGCTTGAAGGTCAGCAATGACGACGCCTTCGCGATGGCTCGTCGCTTGGCCAAGGAAGAGGGCCTGCTCGTGGGCATCAGCACTGGTGCGAACGTTGTGGCCGCTCTGCGGGTCGCCGCCCGCCCTGAGAACAAAGGTAAGCTCATCGTTACTGTCGCCTGCTCCACCGGCGAGCGTTACCTGTCCACCGCGCTGGCTGATGAAGCCCGTGCGAAAGTCGGAGCTTAATCGCGATCCTACACTCATTCTTTCCTCATGTCATCCCCGTCCCCCGCCGCCGCACCGGCTCCTGCTGATGCTTTGAAGCCATCGGCCTTTGAAGCATTCCTCGACAAGAACTTCCGCACCATCTGCTACGCGGTGCTCGTCGCCATAGTCGCCGTCGCGATTTACAGCATCCTGCGCCATCGTGCGTATGAGGCCGACGTCGAAGCCGCCTCTGCCGCCACCGCAGCCAAGACGGTCGATGATTGCGACATCGTGATCCAGAAATACAAGGGCAGCACTGCCGCAGGCAATGCCTTGCTCTCCAAGGCCAAGCTGCTCTGGGAGCAAAACAAGAAGGACAGTGCAGTGGCAGCATTGCGCGAGTTCGCCGCTAGCTACAAGGACCATCCGTTCTATGTGCAGGGCCTGCTCGGACTCGCCACCCGCCTCTCCGCCATGGGCGCGAACGAGGGCAAGGAAGCCGACGAGTTGCTGAACCAAATCGTGCGCGATCACAAGACCTCCGAGGTCGCCGGTCTCGCGCAGATGCACATCGCTGATCGCCTCTGGGCGCAGGGCAAGCAGGACGAAGCCAAGAAGCTGTATGAAGAGATGCCACGCCTGTTCCCAGGCCAGTTCTTCGACGACAACCAGAAGCGTCTCGACTGGCTTGCAGCAGCCTTGCCCACCAAGGAAGTCGCCGCACCCAAAGTACCCGAGGCGCTGAAAGCCCCTGCTCCAGGAGCCACTGCCACCCCGACCCCAGGCGGACTCCCAGGCATGGTCCCACCAATCAACCTGACTCCCGGCGGCACCACCGTGCCGGTAGAAGTGAAGCCTAGTGGCGCTGTTACGGTCAGCAAGCCAGAGGTCAAGATCACGCCGCCTAATCCTCAGCCGGAAATCAAGATGGAACCGGTCAAGGTGACGCCGCCCACAGCCACCTCTCCCGTGGTGGAAATGAAGTTGCCGCCACCCGCCCCCAAGGCCGAAGCCCCTGCTCCGGCAACGCCAGCACCAGCTTCGCCCAAGCCCTGATCGCGCTGCTTTGTCAGACGTCATCGACATCGCTCCAACACTCACAGTCGAAGGCGGACCCACAGGTCCGCCTTCTTCCGTTGAGCCCGTGCGCCTACACGACCTGACCTTTGAAGCGCTGCGCACTCGACTGATCGAAGACGACGTGCGCGAGACTCATGCGCCTGCTTTGTGGCGTGCGGTGCACTTCCATGCGAGCACCGATTTGAGCGATCTCTCCGCCTTCTCGCCGCCAGTCCAACGATGGATCCAAGTGAACGACATCCGGCTGGACGTGCCCGAGATCACGGCTGAGATTCACAGCAGTGATGGCCTGACCAAAAAGCTGCTGCTTAAGCTCAACGACGGCCAGGAGATCGAAACCGTCATCATGGGCTACGCTAGTCGCCGCACCGCGTGCCTCAGCACACAGGCTGGCTGCGCGATGGGTTGCGTCTTTTGCGCCACTGGCCAGATGGGCTTTGTGCGTCATCTGCGCCCCGGCGAGATCGTGGCCCAAGCCCTCGCCGCTCAGCGCCTGCTGCGTGCCGAAGGCGATCAAGGCCTGCGCAATCTGGTGCTCATGGGCATGGGCGAGCCGCTGCACAACTACGACTCGGTGATGACCGCGCTGGACATTCTGACCGACCGCCGAGGGCTGAGCCTCAGCGCGACCAAGATCTCCATCAGCACCGTCGGCCACGTGCCCGGCATTCTGCGCATGGCTGAGGAAATGCGCCCTTACAATCTGGCTGTCAGCCTGCACGCAACCACCGACGAAGCCCGCAGCGCCATCATGCCTGCGAATCGCCGCTGGCCACTCAGCGATCTGGTCGCTGCCTTCCACACCTACCAGCAGCGCACCGGTCGCCGCATTTTCATCGAGTGGACCTTGATCGACGGCAAGAATGACTCCATCACCCAAGCCCAGAACATGGCCGAGCTGCTCACCGGGCTGGATGCTCACGTGAATCTTATCCCGCTGAATCCGACCCCTGGCTATGAAGGCCAGCCTACCGGCCTAGTCGCTGCCGATGCCTTTCAGCTCGTCCTGCAAGATGCCGGTTTCCCATGCACCATCCGCCAGCGCCGAGGCATCGACGTTGCGGCGGGTTGTGGGCAATTGAAGGCAGCCAAGAAGAATCGGGAGGCCAACCCGCAGCCCACGTAGCTCAGCGAACCATCATCCACACCGTGCTCGCGCCTT
>CAXNNN010000499.1:0-3271 GCA_964203095.1 Verrucomicrobiaceae bacterium
GGGGATGACGAGTTCCATCTCCAGCTTCGCCACCGTGTCGAGGTGCTGGTGCTCCAGTTCGCCCCACAGCTTGTTGGCAAGGTCATGCAGATGCGCCACGTCGCGCGCGGCATACGCAAGCTGGTCATCGGTGAGGAACATCGAGCCCCAGTCCGACAGGCTATGGTCAGGCGCGGGCAGCACGTTGAGGTAACGCTCCAGGCACTTGTCCAAATCGTTGCCGGGCTTCGTGCCAGCAGTGAGCAACCGTGCGGCGGTGAGCGTGCAGAACACTTTCCTTGCGCGCAGGTCGAGTTTGTTGCGCAACCAACCCAGGTCGAAGCGCGCGTTGTGGGCGATGATCTCGCAGGACTCCAGCGCGAGCTTCAGGTCGCCCAGGTTGTAGCCGATGGCACGCAGGTCGAGCAGCCACGGTGCCTGGTCAGGCACGGCCAGCGACAGCAGGCGGATGTCGCCTGCCCATGGATCAAGCCCATCGCCTTTGCGCGGGCCATGGGTTTCTAGGTCGAGGGCGACAGAGGCTGATTGACGAATCGCATCGGCGATTGCGGGCAGGTCCACAACGGCGGCGATCAACCGTCCCGCCGGCTTCGGACAGGCTCGGACGTTTCGGACGGCTTCCGGCAAAACGAAACCGATCCGGAGCGCCACGTTCCGTTTTTCGTTTTTCAAATCTTCATCAGGTCTTCTCGCGCGCGTATGCGCGTAAGGAGAAATTGAGCCGTCCGAACCGTCCGAGAACTCATGAACTTCAGCCATTCGGACGGCTCGGACGGCCTCCTTCAAGCTGGCCGATTGGGAGGCGGTGATCTGCTCCTGCAACGCGCGGAAGCGGTCGATCATTGAGTCAAACAGGACGGTGTGCTGAAGCTCACCTGGAAGCGGGTCGGGGGTGCTCATGGTTCGAAATCGGGTGATGGGTCTTCGAGCGCCTCGACGTGCATGAAGCCGCGCTTGACGCTGTTGCCCCGCTTCAGGTCGTTGCGTTTGGCCGCCTGATGGAACTCCATCATGAGCGGGCCAAGCTGCTGCTCGAAGCGCTTGCGTGGCAGCGCGCTCCAGCCCTTGACCGAGCAGTAGTTCTCATAGGCCGAGAGGATCTCGTCGGTGGTGAGGGAGGTGCCCGTTTGCCGACGGACGCGCTGCTTGATGAAGAGGCGCAATGAATCGCTTTCGGCGATCAGCGCCTCGATCCGGTCAGCCTGCGCGGTCGTCAGCGGGATGTCTTTGCGCTGGCGCGAGAGTTCCCGCAGACGCAGTGCGCCGATGATGAACCAGTTCAAGATGCCGCTGCCTTCCTCCTTGATGAGCAGGCGGTCGAAGTCGTCGATCTTTGACGTGGCGGGGCGGTTGAATTCGATGATGAGCAGGCGGCGCTTCCAGGCGCTTTCATCGCCGTCGAGTTTCACATGCAGCCGGTCGTTGCAGGTGATGAGCACATTGTGCTCGCCCTGGATGTCGCGCTTGCGACCTCCCTTGGCTTCCATGGTGAGCGGGTCGCCGCCGGTGAGCGCCTTGATGACCTTCGCGCCACGGCAGGAGAGGAAGTCGCCCTCCACATCGGAGCCCACCAGCAGCGATGCCTGGTCGAGGTTGTCGAGTTCAAACCGGTCGTCGAGCAGGTGCGTGCGCAACTGCTTCACGTTCTCCATGCCCACCAAATGCTGGAACACACGCGCGATGGTGCCTTTGCCCGCGCCGCCGGTGCCGGTGAGAATGAGCAGCTTCTGCCACGCATTGCGACCGGTAAGGAACAGACCGCCGACAAGCTGCAACAGCATCGCGTCGTCGTGGTCCATCGAGGGATACACCAACTCGCCGAGGTAGCGCGGACATACCGCGTCGTTGTCGAAGGCGACCGGGCACTGGTGCAGGCTGAAGTAAAGCGGGGAGAAGGACCGGAGCTGTGGCGGATCGGTGTCCAGACGCAGCATGCCGTTGGCCAAATGAATGACCTGGTTCTTCCTGCGGAAGGGGTCACGGCGTTCACACCGCACCTTCAGCGCCATGATCATGGCGACGAGGCGCTCGGGCGTGCGCCGGAGTTCGAGAATCGGCTGGTTAAGGCGGCGCGAGTAATCCAGCAGATAAGCCGCGATCAGGTCGCGCACGGTGGCCTCCGTCTGCCAGCACCAGAGTCCTCGCGCCGGCAGGTAGTCATAGAACTGGTTGGCGCTGGGGTCGTAAATGAGCAGGCTCTCAAACGCGAACTGGGCGGCCCAGTAGTGATAGTTGAAGTCGCAGATCGTGCGCTCACCATCAGCTCCGTCGCTGCTGAAGTGGAAGGGTTCGCCAAAGCCGGTCACCAGTCGGTCCAGCACGCCCTCGGCGGGTTCGCCCCAGGGCGAGGTGAGCCCGTTCTGGGCCAACGATTCGCGGGCGAACTCACCGCGCAGCTTGCGGCAGTGGGCATCCACCGAGCCGAGCTTGAAGTTCTCAAACCAGCCGCACACCTGCTCCATTGAGCGCTCGGCACAATGAGCGTGCAGGCACTTGAAGGCTGGAGGTTGACCAGCAAACACGGCCGTGTCGCTGCTCGCCTCAGCCTTTGGACCGCTGGAGTGCTCATGCTCCCAGGGGCAGCGCACGGACCACTTCGCGGTGTCAGGATCAAGGCATTGACCGAGACGCCCTGCGCTGCGGAACAGGGCCAGGATGTCCAGGCTGCCGAGGTCGCCTTTGAACGCCGACCACCATGCCTTCGACTTCCTGGCAGGCTTTGGCGCGTCGTTGGCGGGCGGCTGCTGCTCGAAGCCGAACCATAAGGCCAGCTCGGGCCAGCTCACTTCGGGAATCTCGCCCGTGACGTCCCAGCCGTAGCGATGACCACTGCGATGAACGGAGGGCGCGACGACCAGGTTGAAGCCGTTGAGATAGAGTTCCGCCGTTACCTTGCTGTTGAGCTGGACCGTGGGCGGCTTGCGGGCCTTGAGCACATGCACCGGCAGATCGCGACAGACGAAGTGCAGATGCGCGCCGCCGCCGGTCCGCTCGCGCGGCACATGAGCGAGATGCGGATGCTGCTCCAGCCAAGCTGCCACGGAAGCTCCGCCGTCTGCCTTGCTGTCGAGGTCCACGGCCACAAACGGCGGGCGCAGCACGACGCCAAGGTTGTTGTGCGTGCGCGGGCCGAGAGCGTCTTCCAGGTCAGCGAGGGTGACATCGGCGGCCTGATGATCGCGCCAGCCCTTGGACCAGGGCTTCTTGCCACGCTCCTTGTCCTCGCCCTTGTCCGGCGGAAACAGATGATGCACGGCCCAGCCGAGATGCT
>CAXNNN010000500.1:0-3249 GCA_964203095.1 Verrucomicrobiaceae bacterium
TCTTGGGCAAACTAACCATCACGCCGGGCACTTCGACGTTTATACCGCCCTATGGAGACAACTCACTTACTGGCGCGGTGAACTGGCTGCGCCCAACACTAGGCGGCAGATTGTATCCCAATGCCATCGGACCCTATGACCTCGCAGCAGTGGGGGGACGCTATGTGCCGCCGGTCGCACCTGCGCTGGTGCTTGGGATCACGGACAACCTCGTCAATAACGGGAGACTCTTGTTCAGTGGCGCGGACATCATCAACGTGTCACCCGACATCGCCTTCCGCTTGAAGGCTGGCAGTGTGCTGGTGCCTCCGCTAGCGACAAGCAACACTCGCAAGACCACGCTCGTCGCAACAGCAAGCAGCGGCTACTTCACGGGCAGCTTCAGCCTGTCGGATCCGAATGCGGTCGTGGGCACCGCAGTGCGCCCAGCGACCTACTACGGACAGATCGTGCGCGACACGGACGGTGTGCTGCGAGGCTATGGGTTCTTTGTGCTCGCTGACTTACCCGCTGTTTCAGGAGAAACTGTCAATAATACAAAGCAAAAATCTGGACAAGTAATTTTCGAGAAGAGTCCTTGATTAACACAAGGGCACTGCCGCCTAGCTTCGTTCTCCCGGTTGAATTCTGGTAGCCCAACAAGCAGCAGGCACACTGCGAAGCGCACGCGCACTTGGGGGTCGCGTGTTGCTCCCACCATTGCCAAAACATTCCAGCACCGAATCGCCTCATCTGGCCGTTATTGACCTCAAGTCTCACAGTTGTTGCAAGACTTCCGTCCTGAGCCACGGTTAGAAGATTCGGGTTTCTCTCACCACCCACCCAAGCTTTTCGCATGTCCACTGTCGCCATTCGCTCCGCCGCCCTGCCTCCGCCCATCCCTGTCACCGTGCGGCGCTTTCGGCAACCAAAGAAGACCCTGCCGCAGACCAAGATCGAGCGTGACCATGTGCTCAACACCATCCGCGACTATGTGGCTGAGCACAAGCTGGTGCCGCCGACTCCGCTTGATGAACTGCGTGTCCATGCGGAGAAGATCGTCGCCGACAACAAGTTCAATCCTGTGTGGATCGACTACATCGGCGTGCTGCTGGCCAATGAAAGCTGGCGCGAGACACTTGCCACCGTGCCCTATGAGAAGCGTCTGCTCCTCATGCCAAAGTGCCTGCGCGTGGAGAGCAAGTGCCCTGCGCCCTTTGATGAGTTCGGCCTGCTGTGCAAGCAATGTGGCCTGTGCACGATTCAGGATTTCCAGAACGAAGCCGAGAAGCTGGGCTATGCCGTGCTTGTCGCCGAGGGCAGTGCCATCGTCATGTCCTTGATCCAGACCGGCAAGATCGAGGCCATCGTCGGCATTTCCTGCCTGCCCGTGTTGGAGCGCACCTTCCCGTATGTGGAAGCCGCTGCGATCCCCGCCGTCGCCATTCCTTTGCTCCAGGATGACTGCATCGACACCACCGTCGATATCGACTGGGTCTGGGATTACATCCATCTGACCAGCGACGACAAGACCCGCCGCCTGAACTTGAACGCGCTGCACGATGAAGTTCGGACTTGGTTCACCCGCGAGTCCATCGACGCGCTCATGGGCCCCTCCGCTGGTCGCAGCGACGACATCGCCCGCGAATGGCTGGCCCGCGCTGGCAACCGCTGGCGTCCCTTCCTCACCGTCGCTGCGCACCAAGCTCTGCGCGATGATCCCGAAGGCCCGATCAGCGATGACTTGAAGCGTGCCGCCATCGCCGTCGAATGCTTCCACAAGGCCTCCTTGGTGCATGACGACATCGAGGACAATGACGCAAAGCGCTACGGCGAAAGCACGCTGCACGCCGAGCACGGCATCCCGGTCGCGCTAAACGTGGGCGACCTACTCATCGGCGAAGGCTATCGATTGCTCGTCGATAACAACATTGATCCCAAACTGCGCTCACAGATGATCAAGGTGGCTGCTGATGGCCAACGGGAACTCTGCCTGGGCCAAGGCGCGGAGTTGCTCTGGACCAACAACCCGGTCGCACTGAGCAGCAAGCAAGTGCTCGAAATCTTCCGCAGCAAGACCGCGCCCGCCTTTGAGGTCGCACTGAAAGTCGGAGCCGCATTCACCGGCAAGCTCGACGAAGTTGCTGATGAACTGCACGCCTACAGCGAAGCCCTCGGCATCGCGTATCAGATCCACGACGACATCGACGACCTTGGCGACGACAGCGCCGCCGATAACCAGGTCAGCATCCGCCCCAGCATCATCCTTTCGCTCTTGCTGGAGATGGGCAAAGGCGAGGTCAAGGACACGATGGAAGCCCTGTGGAACGGCCGCTGTGAGACCATGCCCAGCATCGCCACCATCCAGCAATGGGCCCTGGACAGCGGCGCACACGAGAAGGCCATGCTGCAGCTGGAAGCCTACAAGGAGAATGCCATCCGCAGCCTGCAAACCGTGGACACTGCCAACCTCAAAGGCCTGCTCCGCCGCGTCATTGGCAAAATCTTCAACGACCTGGAAATCAAAGGCTGGTGCCGCGAGTTCGAGGTGAAGAACATGTCGCCTGAGGAGCGCGCCGCCTTGGCGGCGTGAGCTGTTCGGTGTTAACGCTTTAGCGTGTCAGGAATTGTCCTTTGAGCTCAGTTCGGTCGGAGGACGTTAAGGCGTGAACACCCAACGCTGACGCACGAATCGAAGGGCAGGCTCCGTATGGGTCATGCCCATGCGTTTCGCCATCTTCCTGCTCGCCCTTGCCAGCGCCCTTCACGCGCAACAACTTCAAGATCCCTGGGAGACCGGATACACGAAGGACCATGCCACGGGCCAGTCTGTGCTGGGCTACTGGAACTTCGATGGTGAGAGCGCGCTGAAGGACAGCTCGGGCAAGGGCAACGACCTCACCGAGCACGGAGCGAAGACAGGCGGCAGCGGCAAGTTCGGCCAGGGCATGGAAGGCTTCCCTGGGTTTCCCATTGAGGACAAACCCCACGGCCTGCGCACGCGCGACAAGCCTGCCCTATCGCCCAAGGGAGCCTTCACCTTGGAGATGTGGATCAAGCCCAAGCCAGCGTTCGCACCGGAGCTGCGCTGCTACTTACTGGACAAGAAATATGTCGATCACACGGACTACCAATGGCAGCTCAGCGAGGCAGACAAGGGCGGCTTGCGGCGCATGAGCGTGACCCTGGGCTTCGGCGCGGAGTCGAAGGTCTGGCATTCCGACCCGGTGCCACTGCCAGTCGATGCTTGGCAGCATGTTGCCTTCGTTT
>CAXNNN010000501.1:0-3244 GCA_964203095.1 Verrucomicrobiaceae bacterium
AAAAAGACGTAGCACCCGATCATCTTCGGCCGGGGATCGTCCCTTCGCTGGTATTTCCTGCGAACAATGGGGTGGCGCTTGTTGAGTTCATCCTTGGACGTAGCATCAATCACGTCAGTGAACTGCTTCCGGTCCAGATTGGTCGGCCAGAGTTTATATCTCTCGATCTTCTCGTTCTCCATGATGCCCGTGTTCTGTAGATAGCGGGCGCACTCTTCCGCATAAGCCTGCTGCCCCTCCGCTGCGCACACGTCACGAAACGCCGAGAGGAAAATCTGAAAAGTCGTCAATCGTTGTTGGCCATCGATAACGAGCTGAACAGGGACCGCGTTCCCGTAAACGCGCCGTTGGTCAAGAACCATCGCGCCGAGGAAGTGGGGCGTTGAGGCAGCACCATTGAGCCGCTGGACAAACTTCCGCTCAATATCCTCCCACAATGATTCCCAATGGTCTTCAAGATTCCAAACGTATTGCCGCTGGAAAAGAGGCACCTCGTAACGTCGCTTGCCGTCGAACAAATCAAAAATGGAGCGTGAGTATGGTTTCATGTTGTTAGGAATATTTCAGTTTAGAGCTCCCAGCTCAGGAGCTTCGGCAGTCCTCCGACTTCAAGACTGCTCAGGGTGGCGAGGGTGTGGGATCGGCGATGATTTGGGCATTGAGCGTTGCGACTTTGGCGGTGAAGGCGGCCATCAGTTCCTTCGACGGCAGCACGACTCGGATTGGGCAGAGGGCTTTTCTTTAGCAACGCAAGGCGTCCGACACCCTAACCACGGCCTGTGTGGCGACTCAAGGTTTGCCTCTGGTCTTTTTCTCAGGCAATGGCGAGAGGCCAGCTTGCGCAAGCTAGGGGTGACGATCCGCTATCGAGTGAAGGCGTGGCTTTAGGGTCCCCTTATCTCTCACGGTTGATGGGCACGAACGACAATCGAACGTAGCCCCTCAAATAATCAGCCAGCTCGCGAGGCTGAGGAAGAAGCCCATGCTCACGATGTCCGTGGCGGTGGTCAAAAAGATACTGCTCGCGGTGGCGGGGTCAGCGCCGAAACGACGCAGCACTAGCGGGATCATGGCTCCGCAGAGGCCGCTGATGATGCAGCTGGCGGTCATGGCCATGAAGACCACGGCACCCAGCAGGAAGGACTTCTCGTAGCCTTTCATGGCAGCGTAGCACCACATGCCAAGGCCAGCGGTGAGACCTACGAGCGAGCCATTCAGCAGACCGAGCACGCCTTCCTTCCAGACCAGGCGCCGCTCTTGGCCGGGCGGGATATCGCCCAACGTCAGCCCACGCAGCGCCACCGCGAGCGCTTGGCAGCCGGTGTTGCCCGACTGCCCGGCCATCACGGGCAGGAAGACCGCGAGGATCAGCACTTGATTCAGCGTGTCCTGGAAGGCCCCGACGACCGCTGCGGCGGCGAAGGCGGTCAGCAGGTTCACCTGCAACCAGGGATGCCGCAGTCTCAGGCTGCGCAGCACAGGCGTGGTCAGGCGCTCTTCCTTCTCCACGCCCATCATCGTTCCTGCCTGCGCACTGATTTCGATGGCGCGTGCCTCAAACAAATTCTGCCCGCGCACCAGACCGACCAAGCGGCCCTCCGTATCGCACACGGGATACACGGGGAAGTGGCGATTGACGGAGGCCTTCATTGCCTCGGGCAGGGACATGTCGGGCTGCAAGGCGAAGACCCGCGTCCACATCACGTCGCTCAGCAGCTTGTCAGGATCGCCCAGCATCAGGTCACGCATCACCAGCACCCCGAGCAGCGTGTTCTTCTCGTCCGTCACGTAGCCGTAGGTGATGAAGGCCTTCTTCGTCAGCACGCGCAGGGCCTCAATGGTTTCCCGGATGGTCATCTGCGGGCGGAAGACGGCCACAGGCGGCTCCATCAGCCAGCCCACGCTGTCCTCGGGATACTGCTGGTTATGCATCCACTGGTGCGCCTTCTCAATGGGGGCCGCCGCGAGCACGGCGCAGCGCTTCTCATCCGTCATCTGTGCTAAGATCTGCTGAGCCAGCATGGGGTTCAGCGCTAGCAGCGCCTGCGCCACCGAGTCATCTGGCACCACGGACAAATAGTCCGCCGCATCATGGGGAGCGCGACGGGTGAGATCGTCCGAGATAGCAAAGGCAGTGTCTGACATGCGCAAAGGTGCGATACCGCAGCGCTGCGACAAGCGGAAATGCTTCACCCATCGGTGAAAGGAATCATCGCGAGCTGCACTTGCTCGGCCGTAAGCGCTCGCCACGCGCCCACAGGCAAATCTCCTGGCAAAACCAAGCCGCCCATACTCACCCGATGCAGCGCCACCACGCGATTCTGCACCCGGTGGAACATGCGCTTGATCTGGTGGTAGCGCCCCTCATGCAGTGTCACCCGGGCACGGCACTCGCCCAGGATCTCCAGCTTGGCAGGCAGCGTGGTGATGTCTTCCGTGTGGAAGTAGAAGCCCTGGGCAAAGGCCTCAATCGCCTCCGCAGCGATCGGCTCTACCGTCTCGACCTCATAGACCTTGCTCACCTTGTGCTCGGCCGCCATCAGCCGCTTCGACCAGCGCCCATCGTTGGTCAGCAAGACCAGGCCCGACGAACTGCGATCCAGCCGCCCAGCGAGGTGCAGCGTGTGCTTGTCCGCATCGTCGATCAAATCGATCACCGTCCGGTGCACCGCATCCTGGGTCGCACTCAGGATGCCCACCGGCTTGTGCAGCATCAGATACAGCGCACGCCCCGCCTGCTGCACAGGCTCGGCATCCAGCGTGACCGCCACGAAGCGATCCACCTCATGCGCGCCATCTGTGATCACCACGTCATTCACACGCACCCGCCGCGCCGCCAGCACCTCATGCGCCGCACGACGGCCCAGGCTTCGGTGTTTGGCGATCAGACGGTCCAGCTTCATGTCTCGGCCCCTCGTTATCATCGGTGCCACCGCTGCCCCAAGCAAAAAGAAGCTCGCTGACGAGCAGGCCCCACTCGTCACCCGCAACACCGCACCCGGAGTGCCCGTAGCCGTGGGGATGCGTTTCCATCCACCGACCTCCCTCCTCTCACAGGCCGCCCCCCGGCTGCTCGGCATCCTCGTGCTCCTCCTCACCCCGCGTCTCGCCCTTGCCTGGGGCGAGCCCCACCTGGCCATCACCAAGGGCGCGCTCGCGGTCCTGCCCGACTGGCAGAAGCAAAAGCTCGGAGCCGAGCTGGAGCGCCTGGGCAGCAACTATTGCCTCATCCCCGATCACGTCT
>CAXNNN010000502.1:0-3241 GCA_964203095.1 Verrucomicrobiaceae bacterium
ACCACCGTTTGCTGGCGGCGGACGACCCGTGTAACAGATGAAGCTATCATGGGCTCCATTCGGACTGCCGTACATGCTGCGGACCGGCACCAACTTGTCCATGATCTTTGCCAAACGTGGCGCGTGTTCGGAGATTTGGATTCCTGGAACCGCCGTTTTGATTGGCTTGTAAGGTCCGCGAATCTCCAATGGCGCATCCATCTTCAAATCATACATATCCTGATGGGGCGGCGCTCCACACAGGTAGATCATGATCACCGACTTGAAACTGCGGCCTGCTTTGGCCTCAGCCTCTGCTTTCAGCAACTCCGGCAAGGACAACCCACCCATCGCCAGCCCACCGATGCGCAGAAAATCACGACGCGAAATGCCGTCACACATTTTGCCATGAATTTTGCCAGAAAGAGTAAGCATAAGCTAAACTTACGCCCCCTATAGCCCCAACCTTTCATTCTTAATGAAGTGCCGTGTCTGCGGCGGTTTGGGGATCTGCTGCGCTACCTGAAAGAGAAGCGGCCAAAAGGGCGGAGCAGGACCAAGAGCTTCTTCTCCATGTGCCAGAGATCCCGCAGCGTTTCTTCCTTGATCGAGAGGGTTCGCAGATGCACCATCACTACTTGATCTCCCGCAGCTTGCCGCCGCTGCGCTGTGCTATTTTGCGCCAGAAGTCTTTGTCATTGGGCTTCATCTGGAAGCCCAGAATGTGAATCGGGATCTCCTTGCCTGCCAGCTCCTGGAGGCCTTTGATCTGCGCCTCGAACTCCTCATACGGCACCTTCCTCGTCTGCTCCGTCGGCGTGGTTTGCTCGAAACTACCGTCGCTCACGATGAAGATGTTGTCCGGTTGCAGGCCGAAGACGAAGTCCAGCACGATAGGCAGGCCATTGGGATTGGCACTTCGCACGCCACGTCCACCGGCAGCCATCATGCCGGACTCATTCCACTCCGTCTCGATCCAGGCCTTGGCTTGGTCACGATTCGGCGGTGTGGCAGCGACCAACTCGGTGCTGAAGGGCTTGTAGTTGCGCACGAACTGGATCAGCGTGTAGCGTGCGTTGACCGGGAGCTTGCCGATGAGGCTGATGGTCTCCTCCTTGATCCGGCTCAGGGGCATACCGCTGGCGTTGGCCTTGTTCACCACCGACCCGGAGACGTCGAAGATCAGGGCGAAGCGAGCGCCCTCCGCCTTGATGCCCATGAAGGACAGCCCAATGCTGCCCATGCCGCCGCTGCCTGCACCGCCCGGCCCAGCGCCCGTGCCCATGCCCGCTGCGCCCACCATGCTGCTGATCTGGTCGCTGACGATCTCGCTCGGGTCCAGTGGCAGCAGTTGCTGCATGTCGATCTTGGGCATGTCCGGCAGGGCGAAGGCGGTGGGCCGCGTGCTGACGAGACGGTCGTTGAAGGTCGGCTTCGGCGCTAGCGAGTCATTGCGCGCCACGGTCATCCGGTGCTCCCGGCTGGGCGCAGGAATGCGGTATTCCCTCACCACCTCGAAGGCCGCCTTGGGCTCGGAGAAGAAGCGGGCAACGATGATCGCCCCCGCCACCAGCAAACCCACCACGTGCACGGCGATGGCACCCACGATAACGGCAGAGATCAGGCCGCGCCGACGCTTCTTGTCGCGGGCGGCCTCGTCCAGGGTGTGCGTGGTGGCTTGGATGATCATGGCGTGTGTTACTGGCTCTCGCCTGCGCTGGGGTCGGCGAAGGTGACCCCGCTGATGCCTGCCTTCGCACAGGCATTCAGAACGTCCACGATGCGCTGGTGCGGCACCGTGTCATGCGGGTTCAGGGTGACCAGTGCCTTGGAGCGCGCAGCGTCAGCGGCTTCCTTGAAGCGGGTGAGCGTGGTCACCAGACGGGTCAGTGCCGCATCTCCCGCCGCGCCAAGTTCCACCTCATTGAGCACCACCTGACCGGCAGCCTGAATGTCGATGCGCTGCTCGTCAGGAATGTCCACGGCCTCCTCCTGCGCCACCGCGCCGGGCAGGCCCAGGCTGATATCGGACTCCTGCTTGATAGGCTTGGAGGTGACCATGAAGAACACCAGCAGCAAGAAGACCATGTCGATCATGGGCCCCATCTGCATCTCGACAGGTGGGTCGTGGCGTTTGCGTCGGCGGATGGCCATCGGGTGTCTGGGATTACTTGTTATAGCTGCCGAAGATGACGCTGGCCGCACCGGCCTCCGCTGCCATCTTCATGAAGTCACGAATCGTCTTGCCCGGCGTGGCCTTGTCAGCACGCAGGTAAATGCGCAGGGGCGGCGCAGTCTTGAAGCGGTCCTTCAGATACGCATTCATCTCCGCCCGACTCACCGCGCGGTCGGCGATGTAGAGCACGCCCTGGCCGTCGATGTTGATAATGTCCCGGTTGCTCAGGTCTTCCGGCATCACGGCCGAGGAGGCGGTGGGCAGTGCCACGTCCATCTTCACCTTCTCCTTGCTCATCTTCGTGGTGACCATGAAGAAGATGAGCAGCAGGAAGGTCATGTCGATCATGGGGGTCATCTGGAAGGTGACCTCGTCGTCAGGACGGCGTTTGCGCAGGATGGCCATGATCAGGGAAGGCTGGGATCAAGCGCGGGCATCATCATCGGCCAGGCTCACCTCACCGGAGAGCACATCCAGCACGAAGGAGGCGTTCTTCTGCACCTCGGACATGATGGCCACCAGTCGGCTCTTGAAGAAGAAGTAGAAGAACATGGCCGGGATGCCCACGAAGAGCCCACCCGCCGTGGTGATCATGGCCTCGCCAATGCCGCCCGCCAGGTCTTGCGGCTCCGACTTGCCTGCCGCCAGCATGTCGAAGGAGGCGATCATGCCCGTCACCGTGCCCAGCAGGCCCAGCATGGGCGCGATCGTGGCGAAGACGTTCAGGTAGTTCACCCAGGTCATCTGCTTCGTCTCCTCCCGCTCCAGCGCCTCGCCCGCCGCGCCTTCCATGCCCGTCTTGTTGGCTAGGTCGCGGTCGAAGTTCACCTTCAGCAGCGCCGGGGCGATCACCTTCGTGTAGGTCGCGGGGGTGCTCTCGCACAGGCGGTAGGCGGCGTTCACATCCTTCTGCCGGGCGAACTGCACCATGCTCTGGTGCGTGGCCTTCGGCATCATCTTGCCCGGCGTGATGACAATGAGGCAATACACGGCCACCGCGATGGTGCCCACCGAGCAGGCCAGGATGAAGTGCATCAGCGAGCCCCCGGCCTTGTAAACGTCCAGCAAGCTCTTGCTGCCCACCTG
>CAXNNN010000503.1:0-3239 GCA_964203095.1 Verrucomicrobiaceae bacterium
GCGAAACGGGGCGGTGCTGATTATCGGGGCAAATCTTGAGGCTGGATGAACTAGTGAAATAATTACTAAGCAACCAAATATGCCAGCCAAGGTGCCAGTCAGTTCGCCCGTGGTCTTATCGATGCTGAAGGCCAGCGTGAGGTTCGGCAGCGGCAGCTTGCGCGCGATGACCACGGTGGCTGTGGGGTTGGCACCGATTTCGGCATCCAAAACCTTGGCGCTGAAGGGATAGCTCAGCGTGCCGAGCACTAGGTTGCCGGAGAAGATGCCGGGGACCGAGGTGGTGACATTCAAGGTGCCGCCCGCGCTGAAGGTCTTGGCCGTGTTCAGGCTCAAACCGCTGCTCAACGATGCATCGCGATCCACTAGGCCATTGAAGGTACCGACGGCGGCCACGGGCAATGGCGAGATGTGTAGCAGCACCACGACGCTGTGCTTGTTGACGCCGTTGGTGGCCGTGAGGGTCACGTTGAAGGGCTCGCCCGAAGGGAAGGCGGAGGTGATTTTGGACGCGACGGTAGGCTTGCCATAAATCACACCCGTGACCGGATCAATCTTGAGCCCTGCGGGCAGGTTAGGAGAAGAGAAGGTCACGACCGCGCGGTCGCTGCTGGTGTCCACCGGCACCGCATACGGATCGCCTGTGCCATCGTGATAGCTGCCGCTGACGATGCCTGGAGGCAGGACAGCATTGATGGCGAGTTGGATGATCGGGGCCTTGTCATAGATCTTCAGCGAGAAGGCCCCGCTCTCGCGGAAGATGGCCCCCATGCGCACCAGGCAGGTATAGGTGTCGGTGTCCGCCGTGGTGCTGCCTTTTATAACCAAACTGGCCGCCTTGGTGCCGGTGACAATATGCGCGCCGCTGGTGTTGTCGACCATGTCCACGCCGTTCTTCTTCCACTGGTAGATCAAGCCCTCACCCGCTGCGACGACCGTGAGCGTAGCCGTGGTGCCAGCTTTGAACAGCTTGGTGGAGGCAGCCGTGCCGACCACACCGAGGCGCGCGCCTGCACTGACGACGGAGCCATCGGCGTTCTTGACCAGCACGCTGTAGGTGCCCGCGCTGGTGAGGGTCGTGGGAGGCGTGGTGAAGCTAGTGGCCGTGGCTCCGGCCTGGGCGACAGCGGCCTTCCGCCATTGATACAGTAGCGTGGCGTTGCCTGTGGCCACGGTGCTAAACGTGGCTGTCATGCCCAGCGCGACCAACGCCGAGTGCGGCTGCGTGGTGATCTGTGGGAAGCCGGTGACGCCCGCCCTGACCACGGTGAGCAGAGCCCCATCGCTAGTGATGAAGCCCAGGGAGTTGGTCACCACCACGGAGTAAGTGCCCGCGTTCGCCACTTGGGCGGAAGCCACAGTGTAGCTGCTGCCGGTCGCGGCAGCGATGTTCACGCCGTTCTTGCGCCACTGATACCCCAGCGTCGCACTGCCCACCGCTTCCACATTGAACGTTACCGCCCCCCCAGGCTCTACCAAGCGCGGCACCGGCTGCATCACAATACGCGGCGCTCCAATGAAATTCCGCAGCACCGTCACTGTGTAGGTCTGCGTCGTGGTGGTGTCAGCTGCCGTGACGACGAGGCTCACCGTCACGCTGCTGCTGTTGAGCGGCAAGAGCTGGCTGGCCGCGCCACTGGTCGCAGGCAGGCCGTCGATTGTGAGGGTCGCTCCGCTGGCCGAGAGTGTGGGCGTCAGAGTGAAGCTGGCCGTTTCCAGTGGCACCGTGAGCATGTAGGCCGTGGTAGCAAAGTTGAACACGGGCGACAGCGTGCCCGTGCTCGGTAGCAATTGGGAGAGCGTGGCACTGTTGAGTGCGGGTGCTCGGGTCACCGTGACGTTGTAAGTCTTCGTGCTGTTGTTCTCCGCCGTGACCACGACAGGGATGATGTTGTCCCCCTCCCCAAGATTGATCGGACTGCTGGCAGTGCCGGAGGTGGTAGACCCGCTATTCACCTGCACGGTGGCGAGACTGTCGGCCGTGGTCGGTGTGAAGCGGATCGACTCCACCGCATACGGCACATTCAGCGTGTAGGTCTGCGCGACTGAGCTGAAAGACGGCGACAGCGTGCCATAGCTGGGCACGAGGCCTGCGAGATTGTTGTTCGTGCTGGCACTATAATTGAAGCCGCTCACCAGCGGAGCCGAGGCACCACCAGCGGTCGTCGTGACAATGACATCCGCTTGGCCAGGGGCATGCGGCGGGGTGGTGCAGGTGATCTTCGTGAAGTTGGTGAAGGTGGGGGTCGTTAATGTTCCGACCGCCACATTCGTTGCCTCTACGCCGCCAAAGGTGACCTTCGGCACGAACGCGCCCTCCCCGCCGAACCGTGTGCCCGTGATCGTGACCACCGTGCCACCCGCGCTGGGACCCGTGGCAGCGCTGACGCTGGTCACGGTAGGCGCGCTGAGGTCAGGCAGTGCACCCTGCTTGATCCAGTTGGTGAGGTCGGCTTTTTGCTGAGCCGTCGCGACCCAAGTATTGCCGCGATGGTTGAGCCCTGATCCCTGCGTCACCAGCACATTGAAGACGGCACTTTGCGTATTGTTGGCGAGGTTGGGCCGGACACGGTAGGAACTGAAAACGTTGGCCGACACATTGACAGTGTTTGCATAGCTATTTGTCTCCAAATTCATGTCCGCCTCGGGCGAGGCTTCATTGTGACAGGTGATGCAGTGCGTGTTGTAGATCGGCTGGATCTTGGTCGCATAGTCGATCGCCTGCCCATGGGCCTGCTGCTTGGCAAGCGTGCTGAACGTCAGAAGCAGCAAGGCAAAGCCCCGCGTGATGAGGATTGGGTCAAGGACACGCATCATGAAAAAGGGTGATGGGCACGAGTGACGGTGCCCAGTGTTCAGGTTCGCTATTAAACACGATGAGCCGGGCCGAGAGCAAGAACGATGCTTCGACTTCCACCAAATGAATGCCACCCCTCGCTGCGCCCTGCCTACAGCAGCGACGCGCCATACGCGCGGCCGTCATGGCCACGGTAGAAGTGACAGAAGCTCCGGTTCACCACGGCATAGCCGCCGGGTGTTGGGTAGTTGCCGGTGAAATACCAGTCGCCGGCCTCCTCGCCCAGCGCTTCATGCAAGCCGGGCACGGTCTGGTAAATGACCTTCAGCTCGCCCTGCCAGCGGCTGTTCTCGGGGTAGACGAGCTGCGCGATTTTGAGGGAGATTTCTTCATCGGTGAAGGGCTCGTAGATCGCCTGCACCGCATTGACCATTTGCTCCTT
>CAXNNN010000504.1:0-3237 GCA_964203095.1 Verrucomicrobiaceae bacterium
CACCGAAATTCCCCCACATGTTGGCCCAGCCGAAGAGTTGCGCTTGGTGCTTGCCGCTGATGTCCTGCATGGTCGCCCAGGTAGCGGGCAGGGCGAAGTCGGCAAAGAAGGCGACGGCCCCGAACGCGACGGCCATCATGACGGGCGAGTCAAAGGCGAGCGCGGCGAGATACGATCCGGCCGCGAAGAAGCGCGTGAGGCTGAGCGGCAGGCGGCGGCCCCAGGTGGGACCCAGCTTGCGCGTGCAGACGTCAGTGACGATGCCGCCGATAGGCAGGGCGATGACGGCGATGGCGAGCGCGAGCGTGCTCAGGATGCCGTTGGTTTTGTCGTCCACGTGCATGACCTCCTTGAGATACTTGGGCAGCGTGTTGAGCATGAAGACCCAGCCGACATTGGCCAGGAATTGATACAGGTTCATGAGCCACAGATTCCGACTGCGCAGCGCGGCGGCCCAAGGGAAGCGCTTGGGCGGATCGCGCGTGGGCTGGAAGTCGCCCCTGCCCTCGGCCAGCAGGGCGATCTCCGCCTCATTGCAGCGCGGGTGCTGACGCGGGTGCTCGCGGAACACACGCCAGAAGGCGAAGGCCACGAGCAGGCCTAGCACACCGTAAATCCACCCGGCCCAGCGCCACTCCCCGGACTCCAGCGGCCACCATTGACCGAGCCGCAGAATAACAAACGCGGTGAGCAGCGGGGCCAGCGCCCCACCGATACGACCGCCCATGCTGACGAGGCTGCTGCCCAGGCCGCGCCATTCCACATGCGCCCACTTCGTTAAGATGCTGCTGCTGGCGGGATACGCCCCGGCCTCCGCCAAGCCGGTGCCAAGCCGCGCGATCATGAGGGTCATAAAGCCGATGGAGCAACTGGTGGCGGCGGTGCACAGGGACCAGGAGGCGATGTAGATCGTCATCAGCACCCGTGCGCCGTACCGGTCACTCAGCCAGCCGGCGGGCATCTGCGCCAGGGCGTAGGCCCAGAAGAAGGCGCTGGCGATGTGGTCCTTCTGCGTGCTGTCGAGGCCCATGCTCTGAAAGGATTCGGCATTGATGATCCAGCCGATGCAGGCGCGGTCGAGATACATCAGGAAGGCGACCAGCGTGGTGATGCCCAGAACGTGGAAGCGGACCTTGGTGGGAGAAGAATCAGACATGAGTGAATCCAAACGCTGGCTTTGGTGCGTTTCTGTGGCTAGCATTTCCAACTCCACTTATGAAACCCTGGTTCTACGTCGATTCCGAACGCCAACGTCACCAAGTCACTGAAGAGCAACTGCAATCGCTGGCTGACAGCGGTGTGGTTCGCCCAGACACCCTCATCTGGACCGAAGGCATGACTGCCTGGCTTGCCTCTGCACAGGCAATGCCTGGATTGTTCAAGTCCGCCGCCGGTGGTCCACCGCCACCACTGCCAGGGGGCTCGCCACCTGCCATGCCCATGAAGTCGCATGACGTGGACTATGAGATCTTGGGCAATGAAATGCAGATCGTGGAGATCGAACTCGATCCCGGCGAGGTCGTCATCGCGGAAGCGGGCGGCATGAACTACATGGAGGACGGCATCAACTTCGAGACCAAGATGGGCGACGGCTCGGAAGCGAGCGGCGGCGGCTTGATGGGCCTGCTGAAGAATGTCGGCAAGCGCATGCTGACCGGCGAGTCGATCTTCATGACGCACTTCACCAACACCGCCCCCGTGGGCAAGAAGCGCGTGGCTTTCGCCGCCCCGTATCCGGGCAAAATCATCCCCTTGAAGCTGAGCGAATACGGCGGCGAGATTCTCTGCGAAAAGGACGCCTTCCTCTGCGCCGCGAAGGGCACGGCGGTCGGCATTGCCTTCCAAAAGAAACTCGGCGCGGGCCTGTTCGGCGGCGAGGGCTTCATTCTGCAGCGCCTGAAGGGCGATGGCTTGGCCTTCGTTCATGCGGGCGGTCACATCGTGAAGAAGGAACTGCGCGGCGAGCGGCTGCGCGTGGACACGGGCTGCCTCGTCGCCTTCACCTCCGGGATCAGCTATGACATCGAGCGCGCGGGCAATCTGAAGAGCATGTTCTTCGGTGGCGAGGGCCTGTTCCTCACCACGCTCAGCGGGCACGGCACCGTGTGGCTGCAAAGCTTGCCGTTCTCACGTCTCGCTGACCGCATCCTGGCCAACGCCCCATCGGCGGGCGGTGCCTCCACGGGTGAAGGCTCGTTGCTCGGTGGCATCGGCCGCATGTTGGACGGCAACTAGCCTGCATGGACCTGCGCACTGTCTTGCTAGAGGCGATCAAAGCCTCGCCTGAGCCCTTAACGGCGGCTCAGGTCAAGAAGTGCGCAGCCGTCTCGGCCAAGCCCGCAGCGCTGAAGGTCGTGCTAAACGACCTCGCGCAAGCAGGGCTGCTGCGCGCCTTCATGCTGGGCAAGGCCACAGCCTACAGCGCGCAGCATCCGCAGGAGTTGGCGGCAACCGCCTTGGCAGGGTTGGTTGCACAGCTCACGGAGCCCACGACTCCTACCAAGCTGAAAGCCGCGCTGCCGAAGGCGCTGCGCCCGTGGTTCGACGAAGCGCTCGCTCGCTTGATCGTGAAAGGCCAAGCGTGGTGGCTCATCAAGGGCAAAACCAAGCTCGTTTCCCCCCAGCCCACGCGCCCGTCGGACCTGCTGAGCAAGCCGCAACACGCCGCGCTGGAGAAGCTGCTGGCCGAGGTCAATCGCAGCCGCCGCACACCCCGCTCGATGGCGCAGTTGCTCGTGTGGCTGGATGAAGAATCGAGCGTCGCCGCGGCTCCGATCAAGCCAGTCGCCGCCGCATTGACCACCGATCAACTGGTCCAGTGGTATGCCGAAGACCGCGCACGCTCCAGCTCGTCGATGATCCCCATTCCACAGACCTGGCAGCGCTACGCCAGCTGGGCAGCGGCCCATGATTTTCCACCGAGCGCCGACACTTTCCGCACGGCGCTGAAGTCACTCTACGATGAAGGCCGCGCCATTCTGGAACCGTGCGAACGCCCGCAGGACCTGCCCGAGCAAGAGCGAGACCTGCAAGTGCCCATGGCCTTTGGCCCACCCGGGTATTATTGGAGCGTGCTGTGATTCGCTGACCAGCACTGTCTGGCAGCATTGGCTTGAATGAGGTTTCCTTTGCGGCCTCGCGCGATTCGCTCATGCTGACACTGAGGTCTGAACTCCTGTCCTCCAGCCTCTACCGCGAAGTGCGCGATCCTGCGTTCTTCCGCGTGCTGGCGAGCCG
>CAXNNN010000505.1:0-3229 GCA_964203095.1 Verrucomicrobiaceae bacterium
GGCTTTGTGCGTCGCCTGCCGCACGACTTGGTGCAGAGCTTCCGCGCGACGCTGGAGGAGGCCGTGAACGCGGACTTCCTTATCCATGTGCTCGATGCCAGTCACGAGCGGGTGCATGAATTTTACAAGACCACGACCAGTGTGTTGAATGAGTTGGGAGCAGGGGAAAAGCGGGTCTTGCTGGTGCTGAACAAGTGCGACTTGATCACCGACCCCAACGTCTTGGCCGAAGTTCAGCGCCATTTTCCCGACGCGGTGACGATCTCTGTCAAAACGGGTGAAGGCATGGACCAGTTGATGCACCGCCTTCACACGATGCTTCTGGATCGCGTGGTGCGAATGGAGGTCTTTATCCCCATGAATCGCCTGGATCTGGTGCATCTCGCCCATACCGAGGGCAAGGTGCTCGTCGAAAAATACACTGGAGAAGGTGTCGAAATGCAGTGTGTGCTGCCCAAGCGCTGGGAATCCAAGTTCGCGCCGTTCGCTGCGACGGGACTCTCCGTCACTTGAAGGGGACGGGGCTCTTGTCCTTCCTCATCGAGCCATCGGGCATGATGAGGTTGGCTTCTCCATCGTCATGGAAGCCGCCCCGCTCAATCAGCCATGGCTGGCGCGACCATTGGTAAGCGCGATTCGGAATCTCGTCGAAAGCGGTAGGAACATACGTCATGTCGTAATGCTCGTCATCCGTGTCGATTGCAAAGCCCCGACGTTCTGAAGGGCAAAGCCAGACTTCCCGAGTGCCGCCGTAGGGCTGCAATTCATCAATCCACCACTTGGCTTCCTGATCAGGATCGCTTCCAGGCTCGAGCTGATAAGGGTTCTGAGGCCACACGAAAGCGTGATCCTGCATGTAAGCACTGAGGCTGGCGTGCAGCGACCTCATATTCGACATGCAGCCCGCGTCTTCAGCCTTGCGCTTGAAGAAGCCATACGCAGGGAGAGCCAGCGCAGTGAGGATCGCAAGAATCGAGATGACCAGGATCAGCTCAAGAATGCTAATTCCCGCAGCACGGATTCGCTCGGTGTTGGGCTGAAGACGGTTCACGGAGATAAGAAAAGGGCGATTGCCAGAGGCTGGCAACCGCCCAAACATTTGAACTGACTTGGATCAAGTTAGAAACGGCGAGTGCCAGTGACTTTCATTTTGATAACTTCGGCATTGTCGTAAGTGGCATCAATGCCTGACTGACGGATGATCGCACCCACATCAGTCGTTGGATCGGCCATTTCAGTCAGCAAGTCCGTCATAGCGGCGCCCGCATCCGAAAAGAAATCGGCTGGGAAAAGAACACCCGGCTGAGAATTACCCACTGCAGTGACTATAGCACTCACAAGGCCTGAGAAACCGCTGAAAGCCAAGCCTGCAATGGCATCAGTTCCACCGGGCGAGAGGAACGCAAGCTCGCCTTTGCCAGTGAAACGAAGGCTTGGAGAAGTCTGCCAGATTTTGCCTTCCCAATGACCATTGAAGGTAAAGGAGCGTGAACTGGCGACGACTGTAGTGGCGAGTGCGGTGCTAGTAGTAGATGCAAGAGTAAAAGCATTGGTCTGCTGCTGAGAAGACGCAGTCTGATAGGTGCTCTCACTGGTTCCGTTCATCGTGCACTGAATGTCCCGAGCCTCGCCATCAGCCGTGCCAAAGGCGCTGCCAACGTAGGAAATGCCTTTGTAGTAGAGAACTGCGCGGTTGCGTCGGCTGCCGCGCTGATCGATGAGAGTGGGAGTGGCGGCATCGTCGGAAGCGATTGCCTGATTGGGCGAGAAGTAACTGTAACCACCGCCGTTTTTGAATGTCAAAGCGGCTTGATACACGCCATTTTCGAAAGACGCATTGTGCCAGCCGTTATCAAACGGTCCACCCACCCATGCGTGCGCCTGGCCCGTCAGGGCGCTAAATCCGATAGCCAAAAATGCAATAATTCGCTTCATCGTTGCCAAACTAGCGCAAAGGCGCTTCCAGCATCAAGACTTTTTTCGTTTTCTTCACGAAATGCTCGCCGACTACCACCTCCACACCCCCCTGTGCCTGCATGCCGAGGGCCATCCGCGTGATTACGCGGCCCGGGCCGAGACCCTGGGACTGGCCGAAATTGGCTTCTCGGACCACAACCCCATGCCAGAATTCTTCGATAACTGGAGGATGCCGCTCGCCGACTTCCCCCGCTACCTGGACATGGTGGACGAAGCCCGGGCCGATCACCCGAACCTTCCCATTCGCCTGGGCTTGGAGTGCGACTACCTTGCAGGGCACGAGTCCTGGATCGAAGAACAGGCAAGAATGGCCGCTTTTGACTACCTTATCGGCAGCGTGCACTACGTTGGCACGGGTTGGGCGGTGGATGACCCAGCGCATCTGAGCCAATGGAAAGCCGCTGGAGCGGTGGAGGACATTTGGGGCCGCTACTGGAGGCTCTACGAGCAGATGATCCGCACCCAGCTTTTCGATTTCTATGCGCACCCCGACCTGCCGAAAAAGTTCGGCCTCCGCCCCGCAGGCGATCTCCGTCATTATTATGAGCCGGTCATCCAGGCGCTGGTGGACACGGGCGGCGTCTTCGAGGTCAGCACGGCTGGCCTGCGCAAGGACTGCCGTGAGCTGTATCCAGCCCAGGAGTTCCTCGACATGGCCTTCAGCGCCGGGGTGCCCATTGTGATCTCGTCCGATAGCCATGCGCCGGGTGAGGTCGGCATTCATTTTGATCAAGCCCTGGCTGCCGTGCGCGCTGCCGGTTATCGCTCCACTGTGCGCTTCAAGGGCCGCCAGCGCTTCGAAGTGCCGCTGCCTGAAACATTCACCGTCCGATGATCCTCCAGGCTCGCCAGTATCGCCTGACCTTCCCCCGTCGCCCACTTGTCATGGGTATCGTCAATATCAACGACGATTCCTTTTGTGGCGACGGCACGCTGGACCCGACGGTGGCCTTGGCGCAAGCTGGGGCCCAGTTGCGCGAGGGCGCGGACATCATCGACATTGGCGCTGAGAGCGCGAGGACGAATCGCGGCCCGATCACGGTCGACGAAGAAATCTCTCGATTGCTGCCTTTCCTGAAGGCCTGGCCCGCATTGCTCGAGTCCTCACCCGCTGCGCCCTTTGACACAGAGCAGTGCTGGCCGCCGCTGCTGTCCATCAACACTTGGCGCAGCGAGGTCATTGAGGCCGTGCTGCCCCACGGCGGCGACTTGATCAACGACATCAGCGCTCTGCCCGATGCGACCAATGCCC
>CAXNNN010000506.1:0-3213 GCA_964203095.1 Verrucomicrobiaceae bacterium
CGCGCGGCCCTTCACATCCAGCAGTCGATTCAAGTCAGCGCCGGGCGGCATACCGGTGATGGCGAGCTTGCGATTGTGGTGCCCGTAGCGCAACCGCGCCTGCACACTGCGGACCGGCTCAGCGCTGATGACGCCTGGTAGATGCCGCAGGTCTTGGAAGGCCTTGCCTGACCCTGGCTCGGTTAGAAAGACGACCACATCCTGACGCTGCGACATGTTCCACTGATAGGTGAGCAGGTAGTCGATGCTGTCCGACATGGCTCCCGGCAGCACCATCAAGCCGGTGGCCAAGGCTAGCCCCGCGATGGTGAAGGTGGCCGACCAGGGCTTGCGCTCGATGTTGCGCAAGGCCATGCGAAACGACGGGGAGAAGCGTTGAGCCACGCCCATGCGCTCCAGCATCGAGGGCTTGAAATCCGCCGGAGGCTCCGGCCGCATCGCCTCAGCCGGAGGGAGGTTCACGGCTTGTCGAACCACGCCGATGACGCCGACCGACGCAGCCATGGCGCTAACGATAAGCGCCAGCCCCAGCGAGCCGTAATCCATGCGAAAGACCAGCGATGGGAAGCGGAAAAACATCTCATACATGTGCACTAGACTGTCGCCCATAAAGCGCCCAGCGATGGCTCCGACGGCAGTGCCGATCACCACGATCACCAGCGCGAATTTCAAGAAATGAAAGCCCACCTGCCAGGAGGAGAATCCTTGCGCCTTCAGCTGCGCGATCTGCTCGCGTTGCAGGCGGATGAGGCGCGCCAGCACCGCATTCACCATGAAGGCTGCGACACTGAGGAAGACAATCGGGTAGGCCACGGACAGCGCACGCAGCACATTTAACTCGTCGTTCAAGCGCATGGCCGAGGCTTGATCTCGGCGTGTGTAGGCCCCGCCGTGCCCATAAGTCGCCAGCAGTCGGTCTAACGCGCTGATGACAGGCTGCGCGTCCACCCTGGGGGACAGGTCCAGGCAGTAGTCGTTGAAGGCACCATCCAGATTGTAAGCCACGGCCACGGCGCGGTAGTTCATCCAGAAGACCCCGAACCGCTTGTTGTCGGGCAAGGTCTCGCCTGCACGCGCTTCGAAGACGAACTCTGGTGACAAGCCGATGCCGGTGATGAACAAGGTGTCGCGCCGCCCATTCAGCACGGCCACCACGCTGTCGCCCTCGCGCAGACCGTTGGCTTTCGCGAAGGACTCGCTGACCACGGCCTCACGCCGCTGGTCGATGCGCGGCATCCGTCCACTGCGCAGGAAGATTTGATTCAGCACCTGCGGCTTGTCTTCAGGCAGAGAAACAATGTGTCCCGTTGCAGGCTCGGGCACGCCAGGAAGATCGAGGACTACGTCCACCACCACGCGTGGCTCCACCGCTGCCACGCCATCAATGCCCGCTATGCGCTCCGCCAGCAACAAAGGCGCGCGCTTCAGTGAGCCAAACACATCCGCCATGCGGTGCTTCTCATAGTAGGCATTGCGCGTGCCCTCCAGGGTCAGGATGAGCGACCGAGTCATGATCATCATTGCCAGCCCACACGCCATGACCAAGCTGACCGCGATCATCTGCCCCTTCATGTGGGACAGGTCGCGCAGCAGCTTTTTGTCGAGGGGGTGGAGGAGCATGGTCAGCGGATGAGTCTGTCATACTCCGAGTGGTGACCAATCCAAACCCAGACCACAGTGGCACCTTCCTTGTATGCCAGCGCACGATAGTGAATGCCAACTCGCGCAGAATGAAGCCCCGAACTGCCCGAGATCGCTTTGAAGCGGACCGAAGCATGAGCGGGGTTGCTTAGCCAAAGCTGGTAGCACTTGTCCGCGAGTTGCTGAATTTCAGCAGGCAGCCGAGCATAGTGCTCCCAGAACTGCGGCGTGGTTTTGGAGGTCATGCGTGCGAGGGCCAATCACGAAGCGTGTTTCCCTCCATGGCTGCCTTGGCTTGGTCGATGAGAAAGTCGAGCTTTCCTGCTGATGCATCCTTCTCAATTTGCTGATCCCAGGCAGCTTCACGGTCGAGCAGCCAGGAAAGCAATTGTTCCTGTCCGGTTTCGTCAAGGCGGGCGGCAGCTTCTTGGATTTCAATGACCGTGCTCATCGGTGGATGATAACCACTCAAGGGCTTTTCACCACTCCAATTCTCGCACCGGCAGCCGCACGTCATTGCGCTTCTGTTTCACGATCTGGCCATCGCTTAGATGCAGCACGCGGTCGGCCATCTGGGCCATGCTGGCGTTGTGTGTGATGATGACCGTCAGCGTGCCCAGGTCGCGATTGATGCGCTCCACGGCTTCGAGAACGGTGATGCCGGTGGTGATGTCGAGAGCGCCTGTGGGCTCGTCGCAGAGCAGGACTTCCGGCTTCTTGGCAATGGCTCTCGCAATGGCCACGCGCTGCTGCTCGCCACCGCTGAGCTGCGAGGGGAAATGGTCCATGCGGTCGGCTAGGTCGACCATTTCCAGCGCCTCTTCTGGCTTCATGGGATCGGGCGCGATGCTGGTGATCAAGGCCACGTTCTCCCGCGCGGTCAGGCTGGGGATGAGGTTGTAGAACTGGAAGACAAAGCCCACGCAGTTGCGGCGGAACTGCGTCAGCACGCTCTCGTCTGCATTGGTCAGTGGCCAGCCCTTGTAGATCAGCTCGCCACTCGTCGGCACGTCCAGGCCACCCAGGATGTTGAGCAGCGTGGACTTGCCGCTTCCGGAGGCCCCGAGCAGCACCACCAACTCGCCCTCATGGAACTGCACATCCACACCATGCAGTGCCACCACATCGACCTCGCCTGTGTGGTAAACTTTGCGCAGCTCGCGTGCTTCAAACACGGTCGGCGGTTTGGCGGCGGCATCGGACATTCTGCGATCTACCCAGAAAGCCACGCGTGTGCAAGGAACCACGCTTGGCGAATCGCGCTTCTGTGTGCATGATGTGGTCATGACTCGATTCCGTCGCACGCTCATTCCCCTTCTGCTTTCCTCCGCCCTGCTCTCTGCTCAGGACAAGCCCGGCATCACCGCGAAGGACGGCGACATCGCCAAGACCGGTGTCCTGCCCTCGGCGACGCAAGTGCTGGCCAGTCAAGCCGCCACCGCCTTCTCCAAGCGGGACTGGAATGCCGCGCGCAAGGCCTACCGCGAGATGCTCGACCTGGACCCGCAGAATGCCTTGGCTTGGGCCAATCTGGGTGCCGTGGAGCAGCAGTCCCGTAATCTCGACAAGGCC
>CAXNNN010000507.1:0-3213 GCA_964203095.1 Verrucomicrobiaceae bacterium
ATAGCCGTCTGCCCTGATCGTCGGTCTGAAACGACTGTTCAGCGATGTAGCTAAAGTATCTCATAATATGGGCCAAGGTAACAAATCCGCCGCCACGAGTGCAAAGGCATTTATGGTCTTGGGCAAGAAAGCCGGCCCTTGCCCCACCAAGGTAGGGCGCTGTGTCCAACAACGCCGGATACATGGTGGATGGCCTCGGCAGTCTGCCGTTGTGCCACGTCCAGGGCTTCGGCGACGGCGGGCTAGGGACAGCCCGCCCTACCTTGCCCGCCGCCCCTTGCTAACGCCCCTCAAACAAATCCCGCCCCTTCGCCAGCGCGGCGATCTTCCGATCCGCGACAGAGCGCTTGAGCATCCAGAAGCCGCAGTCGGGGTGGATGAACTGCACGCGGCCTGCACCGAGTTTTTGCTCGGCGGCTTCGATGCGTCTCGCGATCTCGTCGGCGGATTCGATGTGGTTGACCTTGATGTCCACGACACCGAGGCCGACGCCGATCTTGGGGTCGATGTCCTTTAGGGCGTCGAGGTCCGCAGCGGGGCGATGGGCGAGTTCCAGCACCAAGTGGTCGGTGCGCAGGGCATTGAGGAAGTCGAGCAGGGGCTGCCAGGCACCGCGCTGGATGGTCTGGCCACCGTAGTTGCCGAAGCAGAAGTGGACGGCCTTTTTCACCTTCACCTGATCGAGGATGCGGTTGATGGCCTGGGCGGCGAGGGGGCCGTCAGCGGGGTTGCCGGGAATGTTGGCCTCGTCCACCTGCACGCAGGCGCAGTCGAGGTCGGCGACTTGCGCGGCCATGGCATCCGCGATGGCGAGGGTGAGCGCCTCCAGGTCTTGGTAGTGATTGTCCAGCAGGGTGCGGGCTAGCATGTAGGGGCTCGTTAATGTGAACTTGAAGTCGCCCCCAGCCACGCTGGCGGCGCGGTTGCAGTCGTCGGCCAGATTGAGCGTGCCCTCGGTGATGGGGCCGCGCACGACGGCAGCAGGCTTGCGGCGGAAGGCCATCTCATGCTTGGCCCGGAAGGCGATGCCATCGGTGCGGCTGACGGCGGTGTCGATGCCGCTGAGCTTGCTGACGAAGTATTCGATCATGCCGTTCGTGTCCGGGTGATTGACGTCGAATCGATACAGCTCGCCATCGGTGGGCAAGTCGATGCCGGCTTGCCGCTGAAGGTCGAAGATCACGCGGGTGGCATCAATCACCGCCTGCTCACTGGGCAAGGAGGAAAGCCAATCAGGAACCGGATACGAGCCGACGGTGGTGGTGAGGATGCGTGCCATTTCGGTCAGCTATCAAAGCTAAGCCAAGCGGGCAATGCCTTTGCGCGAAGTGACAAGGGCAGCGGCGGCATTGTCGCGGGTGAACGCAGCGCTAGGCCACAAAAAGCGCCGGGCGCAAGTCAGTGGTCGGACGGAACTCCAAGCCGAGGCCTGCACGGCCCAGCAAGTCAGTCGTGTCCTCGACGATCACGCCGCCGCCTGCAAAGACGTAGGGGGCAAAGTTTTGCATCGGCGCACGGAAAATGACATCCACCGTGTAGTTGTGCCAAAGGTCGTCCGTGCCAGGATCGGCCCAGGAACCCGAGGCTTGGAAGGCCACGTTCCGGTCGACGAAGCAATCAAGATTCAAGCCACCACCGAAGACGTTGTCGCTGGTGTCTTCGCCGGGCCTGAGATTCAAGGCGTGCGCGCCGCCCTACCAGCTTGGGCCGAACAGCTCGACCGGCATGGGTGGCGGAATCATGGGCGGAGGCGCGAGCATGGGATCAATGCCGTGCTGATTACCTGCAAAGGCCATGCCCCTGAAGGCGAGCACGAGACTGACTGCGAGGATGTTGGCTTTCATGAGGATGGTCGTGTTGGGTATGGGTTGTGCCGTGCAGCGATTGGCCAAGGTGGGTAGACTTCGGGAGAGCTGGACGCGTGTTGTTCTTGGGAGTCTGGAATTCTGGTGAGAAGGCGGTTCCTCTTGCGATGCGAGACGGCGCATCAGCAAAAAGGAGCGTTTGATATTCTATTCATGTATGTTATTAAACCCATTAATTAATGATTACCATTAAAACTTGGATCTGGATGGCGGCATTTCCCAACCGTCGCCGTCTGGCGCATGGTTGAATACCCAATAGCGTCGTTGCATTCCCTGGAACCTGCGGCACCATGCCTTCCCCTGAAAATCATGACCGGAGAAGAAACCGCCAAGCTCTGCGCGAAGTATGCAGACGACAAGAAAGCTGAAGACATAGTCATTCTCGACGTGCGCGGCCTATCGCCTATCACTGACTATTTCGTCATCTGCACCGCCTCCTCCACGCCGCATCTGCGCGCGATTCAGAGTGAGATCGACGACATGATGATTGTCGAGCACGACCAGCGCCCACGCTGGCGCGAAACCAGCCCCGAGAGCCAGTGGCTGCTGCTCGATTACAGCGACGTGATGGTGCACATCCTGACACGTGAAAAGCGGGAGTTCTACTCGCTCGAAGAGCTGTGGGGCGACGGCAAGAAGGTGACTTGGTAAGCCAGGTCATGTTCCAGGTGCCTTGGTTCTTGGTTGGCACGTTCACTCACGGTATCGCGTAACCAGGAACGAAGAACGAACCCACCCAGAACAGCTTCTGCATGACCATCGAATTGCTCAACACCGGCACCGAGCTACTGCTCGGCGACACCATTAATACCAACGCGGCCTGGATTGGCCAACGCATGGCGGCCATGGGCTTGCAGGTCACAAGGCAGACGATTGTGCCGGATGGCATCGCGGTAAAGGAAGCGATGGCCGAAGCGGCCGCGCGAGCGGATGTGCTGCTGATCACCGGTGGTCTAGGCCCGACCAATGATGATGTGACCCGTGATTCCGCAGCCTCGTTGCTTGGTCTGCCGATGGACCTCAATGACGGTGTGATGGAGCATTTGAACGCTTACTTCGCCAAGCGCAACAAGCCCGTCAATGACGCGACCAAGCGCCAGGCCATGGTGCCACGCGGAGCGGTGGTGATGGAGAATCCCTTTGGCACGGCACCGGGGCTTTACATTCCGGCGAGCTGCGGAGCAGCGGCGGGTCTGCGGTGCGCGATGTTCCTCCTGCCGGGACCGCCCCGCGAACTGAAGCCGATGGTCGAGGTGCATGTGGAGCATCATTTGAAGACGCTGATGCCTGATCTCTCCAACCGCGAGGCTTTGTATCTCAAGGTCACGGGCATGGGCGAGTCGGATAT
>CAXNNN010000508.1:0-3204 GCA_964203095.1 Verrucomicrobiaceae bacterium
AACCACCCATGATCATGCCCGACAAAGTCCCCTTTGGTGTCATCGCTCCGATGACGACGCCCTTTTCTTCCTCTGGCGAACTAATGCCGAAGTCCATCCGCAGCCAGGTGGAGTTCCTCGTTCGTGAGCGGGCCGACAGCCTCGCGGTCGGTGGTTCGACGGGCGAGGGGCAGACCCTGGACGCCGATGAACTCCGTGCCTGCGTGAGCGAGGTGCGCGAGGCGATGCCTGCGGACATGCCGCTCGTCGCGAGCACCATTTGCGACAGCACCCGCCAGGCGATCCGCAGCATCAAGGCCGTCGCAGGTCTCGGTGTGGATGCCATTCAACTCACGCCGGTGCATTACCTCTTCCGCCCAGATGATGAGATGATGATCGAACACTTTCGCGTGATCCACGAGGAGACGGGCATGCCGCTGATCATCTACAATGTGGTACACTGGTGCTATCTCTCGCCGGAGCTGACGGTGCGCCTGATGAATGAGGTTCCGGGCGTGATGGGCATCAAACAAAGCGCGGGCGACTTGAAGCTCTTCGCCGATCTCATGATCAATGCGCCGAAGGATCGGAAGATCTACAGCGCCGTGGATGCGTTGATGTATCCGTCGTTCTGCCTCGGCACTCCGGGTGTCATCGCCGCCACGCCTTCCGGCATCCCGCGTGCGACGGCCTTGCTGCGTGATGCGGTGGCGAAAGGCGATCACGCCAATGCGCGGCTGCTTCATGAGGCGATCCTGCGCTTCTGGAATGCCACCGATCATTACAATCTGCCCGCGTGCATCCGCTATGCGCAGTCGTTGCAAGGCGTTGACGCAGGTTTCCCCCGCATGCCGATGCGCCCGGCCACTGAGGCGCAGCAGGCAAAGATCAAGCCCGCCCTGGAGGCGGTGCTGAAGCTCGCGGACGAGTTGTCGTAGCGGCACACCTTGGACTGCGGCAGCCCTGCTGCCGCTTTCCCGAGGCCAGCCTGCTGGCCGTCGAAGTCCCTACGACTGACCTTTCTCCGACAAACAACCACTTCTCCCGGCAGCAGGGCTGCCATCACCTCAAAGCGGCAGCAGGCTGCCGCAGTCCAAAGAGCCTTCGACTCAGCTTGAACTCCACCCCATGTCCCTCGCCCTCATCTTGATCTTCATCGCGCTCGCCGTGGTCTCGCGGCGTGTGAAGTGGCTCAGTGGCCTCGGCTTCACCTTCGTGGTGCTGGCGGTGGGAGCAGCGGCGATGACGTTTCCTGCGGCCTTCATCTCATGGGGTGGTTTCGAGTTGAAGTCCGCCATCACACCGCTCGTGCAGGTCATCCTGCTGGGCATGGGGCTCACACTCACGCTGGATGACTTTCGCCGCGTGTTCACCATGCCGCGCGGAGTCATCCTCTGCTGCGTGCTGCACTACACCATCATGCCGCTTGGCGGTTGGTGCTTTGCGCATTTGTTCGGATTGCATGGCGCAGTGGCGACAGGTTTGATCCTCATCGGCTCGGTGCCAAGCGGCACGTCGTCGAACGTCATCTCACTGCTAGCCCGCGTAAATGTGCCGCTCTCGGTCACGGTCACGGCGGTGTCCACGCTCATCTCGCCGCTGGTCACGCCGTTTGCGATGAAGTGGCTCGCTGGCGCGGAAGTGCCCATCGATGCCGGAGCGATGATGTTTTCCATTTTGAAAATGGTCATCGTGCCGCTGCTCATCGGCCTCAGTGTGCAACGCCTCCTGCCCGGCGTGGCGAAGAGACTCGTGCGCGTGCTGCCATATGTCGCGATGTTTGCCATCTGCACCATCATCGGCGTCACCATCGCGCTTTCGCGTGAGCAGTTGCTCTCCGTCGGCCTCGCCGTCTTCGCCGCCGCCGCGTGTCACAATGCCACCGGCTACCTGCTCGGCTACTGGGGCGGACGCCTGAGCGGACTCAATGAAACCGATGCTCGCACCTGCGCCCTCGAAGTCGGCATCCAAAACGGCGGCATGGCCACCGGCCTCGCCTTCAATGTCCTGCAAAGCCCCGCCGCCGCTCTCGGAGCCGCCGTCTTCGGCCCATGGAGCGCCATCACCAGCTCCGCGCTCGCCTCATGGTGGAGGAAGCGCCCCGCGAATCACGAAATCCAAACGACCCAACCTCAATGAAACTTCTTCTCTTGGTTCTCAGTATCGCTTCCCCGCTTTTTGCCGCGACTTGGCCGCTGGATGATGGCGGTGATTCACTCATCGTTCGCGGCAAAGCGACTACCGCCGCAGGAACCGCTGGCCAATGCCTCGTGCTTGATGGCGATTCGGTGATCGAACTCAAAGACAGCGCCAATCTCGGCGGCGGCGCGTTCACCGTCTCGCTGTGGTTCAATCCATACGATCTGGCGGGCGGGCAGCAGATGCTCGCGGGTAAAAATCGTTACTCGCACAACGAACGCCAGTGGAGCCTCACCATCGAGCCGAATGGCAAATTGAAGGCTTATCTACAGCAAGGCGGCTGGAGCACGATTTCATGCGCGGAGCCGCTGAAGGCCGGTGCATGGCATTGGGTGACTTTGGTGGTCGATTCGGAGAAAGCGGCCTTGTTTCTCAATGGCAAACCTGCGGGCGAGGTGGGGCTGAAAACGCCGGTCGCGAGCACCGAGGCTCCCATCACACTCGGCGGCATCTGGGATGCGGACAAGGTGCGCCAGCCCTTCACCGGTGCTCTGGATGAACTCACTCTGGAACCCCGTGCGTTGAAGGCAGAGGAGGTCGCAGAAGGTTACCGGCCTGTATCCGCCACGCACGATGTGACGAAGGTGGTCGGGCTTCCGCTTTGGGACGAGACGCGACCTCTCCCAAGAGCCGCCGAACTGCCCCAAGCGGCCGGTGCGGAGTTTCATGTCATCAAGTATCAGCGGCCAGATACGGACCAGTGCCGTTTCACGCTCGGTGTCGGTCTCGCCTGGCACAAGGGACGGCTCCACGCATCGTATGGCTTCAACCGTGGAGAAGAAAACACACCCACCGAGGAGGCGCACGTGAAGGTGAGCGATGACGGCGGCAAAACGTGGGGACCCGCGCAGGTGATGGACGCGGGCGAGGGCGAGGGCGATCTGGCGGTGAGCCACGGCGTCTTCCTTTCCCAAGGCGGGCGTTTGTGGGCCTTCATGGGAGCGTATCATGCCCATGCGCAAAAATACCACCGCGTCCATACCCGCGCCTATCTGCTCGATGAAGCGACGGGACGCTGGGAACCAC
>CAXNNN010000509.1:0-3202 GCA_964203095.1 Verrucomicrobiaceae bacterium
CGCTGATGATCGGTCAGCGACAACTGCTCGATCCAAGCGAGCGAGTGGGTGATCGAGAGGTCACAGGCTTCGAAGATGTTCAGCAATGACTGTTGAGTGATTGGTGACTGGTCTGAAACTAAACACTGAGCGCTCAACGCTGAGCACTCGGACCGCAGCACCACAGACAATGAAGCGTCCCGCAGCCTGCGCCCGTGACATGTCGCGCAGGTTTTCGGATTCATGAAGCGAGTGATGGCGCTCTTCAAAGCGATGCTCTCGGCCCGATCCCAGGCACGTGTGAGCTGCGCGAGCAGACCATCGAATGGCTTCTCAAGGCTTCGTTTGGTGCCACTCGTTTTCCAACCCGTAGCCACAGGCGTCGTGCCCGTGCCGTAGAAGAGCGCGTGCTTGAACTGCTCGCTCACCGCGCGGAACGGCTTGTCCAGGGGTTGGTTGAAATGCTTGGCCAAAGCTTCGACCGCAGCCTCATGCATCGCCTTCATCTTGGGCTGGCGCGACCACCAGGTCTTCACCGCGCCATCAGCAATGGATTTGTCCTTGTCCGGCACGATGAGATCGGGATCGCCCTGCTGAAGGCTACCGACACCTTCACAAGTGGGACAGGCACCCACGTGTGTGTTGAACGAGAAATGCTGCGGCGTCAGCTTCTCCATGACGAAGCCGGTGCGCGGGTTTGCATACGCCGTGGTGAAGCTCTGCGAGGCGTCGTCGATCAGGAACTGCACCTCGTTCGCATTCCACTTCAGCGCGCCTTCGATGGCTTCCATCAAACGACTGCGCACGCCTTCGCGTATGACCAAACGGTCAACCACGGCCTCCAAGGTATGAGCCTTGTCACGCGGAGCTTTGAGCGAGTCATCCAGCTCCTGCATTCCGCCATCCAAACGCACGCGGACGAAACCCGCCCGGCGAAGCTTGTCGAACAGTGCACGCAGGTCGCCTTTGCCATCACGGATCAGCGGCGCCAAGACGATGATTTTGGTCCCTTCAGGATACGCCAGGATCTTCTCGCCAATCTCCAGTGGAGTCGATTTGACCAGGCGCTCGCCCGTCACCGGATCGTGCGGTTCGCCTGCAACAGCATACAAGACACGCAGATAATCATATATCTCGGTGACAGTCGCAATCGTGCTGCGCGGATTCGGCGCGCTGTGACGTTGCTCGATAGCGACTGCAGGTGACAGGCCTTCAATGAAGTCGACCTCCGGCTTTTCCATCTGATCAAGGAACTGCCGTGCGTAGGCCGACAGGCTCTGCACGTAGCGTCGCTGGCCCTCGGCATACAGCGTGTCGAAGGCGAGTGAGGACTTACCCGACCCACTGACCCCCGTGAGCACGACCAACTGATGACGCGGAATGTCCACGTCCACGTTTTTCAGATTGTGCTGGCGTGCACCGCGCACGCGAATGAAGTCGGTCGGCATTCTGGCGAAGTTCTAAGGGCAGAGGGCAATGGAAGGGGAGACGCTACGTGCTCAGTGGCGACGCAGGTGCAAGCATGAACTGCCCTGACACCGCCGTCTTGCTCAACATGCGACTCTTCCACCAAGCGTGTGAACCTCGCTGAGGCCCAGTGCCTCCATGCGGAAGCACGAGTGAATGCTGGCTGCGTCCGGTGCGGTGAGAAGGCTGGTTACATCATTGCTTGAAAGTTTAACGTGGGTTGACAAAGGCCCTATCCGCTCGTTGTTTCGCGCCCCTTCAACCCAACGCTTACACGCCCTATGGACTTCATTGCTCAAAACGTCGCCGGACTTTCGCCCTCGATGACCCTCGCCATCTCCGCCCAGGCGAAGGCTTTGAAGAAGCAGGGGCAGGACGTGCTGAGCTTCGGCGCTGGTGAGCCAGATTTCGATACCCCGAGCGTCATCGTGGAAGCCGCCGTGAAGGCCCTGACCGAAGGCAAAACCCGCTACACCGAGAGCGCCGGCTTGCTAGAGCTTCGCGAAGGTATCGCCACCAAGCTATTGGTGGACAACGGCCTGGAATACACCCCCTCTCAGATCAGTGTGAACTGCGGTGCCAAGCACTCCTGCTACAACGCCATCCTCGCCGTTTGCAACCCTGGCGACGAAGTGATCATCCCCGCCCCTTACTGGACCAGCTACCCAGAGATGGTAAAGCTCGTCGGCGCAGTGCCCGTGATCGTTGAGACCAAGGCTGAGAACGGCTGGAAGATGACCCCTGAGGAGTTCGAGAACAACATCTCGCCCATGACCAAGATGGTCATCATCAACTCCCCTGGCAACCCAACAGGTTCTGTCTACAGCAAGGAAGAACTCAAGGCGCTGGCCGAGATCGCCGTGGGCGAAGGCATCCTTATTCTCTCCGACGAAATCTACGAAAAGCTCGTCTACGCCGGCCAGCAGCACGTCAGCGTCGCCTCCTTGAGCAAGGAGATCTACGAGCACACGATCACGATCAACGGTTTCTCCAAGGCCTACGCCATGACCGGCTGGCGCCTCGGCTACACCGCGGCACCTACTGCCATTGCAGAAGCCATCGACAACCTGCAAAGCCACACCACCAGCAACCCGACGACCTTCGCCCAGTATGGTGCGATCGCAGCCTTGCAAATGGACCAGCAGATCGTCGCCGACATGCGTGATGAATTTGACGTGCGCCGCCAGTTCATGCTGGGCCGCCTCAGCGCTATCAAGAACGTGAAGGTGGTCGAGCCCCTCGGTGCCTTCTACTTCCTGGTGAACATCGAGCCTATCGGCATCAACAGCATCAATTTCTGCGAGAAGTTGCTCAGCAAGCAGAAGGTCTCCATCATTCCAGGCGTGGCCTTCGGCGCGGAAAACACTGTGCGCTTCAGCTACGCAACGAGCTTGGAGATCATCAACAGCGGCATGGACCGTTTTGAAGAGTTCTGCCAGCAGCACTAAGCGGAAGCAACTAACCGAGGCGTATTCGCCTCACCATCGAATGGGGGCAGCAAAGCCCCCATTTTTTGTGCCTCACGACCCAACCACCTGCGCGATCCAGTCCTGCAAGTTGTAGTAGTTGGTGATGCGCGTGACCTTACCATCCTTGATGTCGAAGAACGCGCCAACACGCAGGTGATACCATCCTGACTATTTAATCGGAGTTTAGCCCGGATACGAAACGTTTGCTTGATCCCGCAGCCAGGGGCGGCCAACCAATCTCAGCACGGCGTCTGCATCGTCCCAGAAGCGTCGCAAGCTCGGCAGCA
>CAXNNN010000510.1:0-3197 GCA_964203095.1 Verrucomicrobiaceae bacterium
ACCTTGGCCGAGACCATGATCGGCTGCGGCATGTTGGACTCGCCCAAGGGCAATTCCTTTTCCTTCCGCTGGCGGCGAACCACCACACTCTTCGCCACATCATACTTGTTCGCCTTGATGAGTGCCCGCTCGATCACCTGATAAATCTCATGCGCCGGCATGGTGCGCGTCTGCCCATCCGCCGCCTGGGAGCGCTCCGTTAGCTCATCTGCCACCGCCAGGGAGATGCTCTGAACTAACTGCTGATTTTCGTCCGTGAAGATGTCGCCGTCATCCTTCTGCCGTGCCACGAACAGGTCGGTCAAAGCATTGCCCACCGTGTTAGCGATCTCGCCCAGATCGAAATCACGCTCATGCGTGCCGACCTTCACCTTCACCGAGGATGGGTTCACAACGTTCGGCACATTGCCCAGAAGGGCACCCCATTCGAACTGCAATTTTTGATCTTTGGGCGAATTGACAAGACGCTGCAGGTTTTCTTCTTCTTGGAGGAGGCGGGAGGCAATCATGGCGGGAGGAGGTTGACGTTGCGGACGGGCAGGCAGCAGTGACAAAATGAGGGTTCATCAGGAGTCTAAACGATCGGTGACGACAGCTAAACCTTGAGGAACACAAACGTGGAGCAAGGGCTAGGGAGCGGGGTGGAAAGAGCAAGAAGAGGTTGTTCAGAACTCCTTCACATGGGGGTGTTTACAAGTCGTCGTCCGAGCTCAGAGCCAGCGCGCTGGCCTTCTGATATTCGGTCACGCGACCTTCAAAGAAATTGGTCTCGCGCTTAATGTCCATCTGCTCAGCGAGCCAAGGCAGCGGGTTCTTCACCCCAGGATTCAAAGGCGGCAGACCACAATCCTTCAACCGGCGATCTGCGATGTAGTCGATGTACTGCTCAAACTCCTCAGCGCTCAGTCCCACGGCGCTCACTGGCAGGCAGTCGCGAATGAACTCCTTCTCCAGGGCGACGGCCTCGCGCATGGTATCGACCAATTCCTGACGGAACTCGGGCGTCCAGATCTCGGGATTCTCGTCGATCAAGTCCATGAACAGATCACGGAAGACGGCGATGTGGTTGCTTTCGTCGCGCAGCGTGTATTGGAACATCTGGCCGATGCCGACGAACTTCTGCTGGCGGGCCAAGCTTAGCACCATGCCGAACAAGCCGTAGAACTGCGTGCCCTCCATGCACTGGCCAAAGACGAAGATGTTCTTCGCAAACAGCTCCTTGTTCTCACGCTTTGTCAGGTCCAAATCACGACGCAGCGCCTTAGAGTGGCGGGTGACGAAGCCGTTTTTCTTCACGATCGTGGGAATCTGCTCAAACATCGCCTCGCACTCATGCGGGTTGATGCCCAGGCTGGAGATCATATACAGCAGGCTGTCCGCATGGATGTTCTCCTCATGGGCATGACGGCCCAAGACGAGCTTCAGTTCCGGCGCCGTCACCAACTCGCGCACCACGTGCTGCACATTGTCACCCACGATGCCTTCTGCCGCGCTGAAGTAGCCAATGCTCATCATGATGATCCAGCGCTCGTTCTGCGTGATCTCGTTGGAGCGCCACTGCTCCACATCCTTCTGCATCTGCACGTCTTCTGGCTCCCAGTGGTTGGCCTTCATCGTCTTGTAGCGACTGTAGGCCCACTCATATTTGAGAGGCAGCAGGTTAAAGGCTTGGCTTTCGCGCCCGTTGATGATGCGCTTGCCCGCGAGGGCTTCCTTGGCCTTATCTTCGTCCAGGACGAACTCACGATTGCCAACTTTGAACACTGTTTCCATGATTGTAGCGGGGGAGCTGAGAGTGATTTTTTGAGAAATGGTAGCGAATTCGGGGCCAAACTGCCGCTGTGAACAACTGGGAACGAACCCCACATGTTGGGCACGGCGTCCTCCATGGTGCACAACATATAGTGCCCGAACAACCAGTTTTTGATCAAGCGAACAGTGAGCCCCCCCAAGCCTAGGCGACACAAAGCCCTGCCGCCGAAAAAACGTTTTCCACGTAGAAACTCGACATTGGAAGCCCCTTTTCTGTCGACATCTTCCTTGACGAAAAAGTCAAAACGCTCCGCGCCCCGCCAGCCTTGCTATGGCAGGCTTTCCACCTCTATTTGCAAGACTCAAAACAGTCGCAAGAATGAGGGCGTTTGCCGTGAAATCTTTTGGCCACTTATTCACAGGCTTATTCACACCTCGAAGCCCCTCTGTTAACAATCTCCGGCTCTAGCTACCCAGGCTTTTCGCAAGGATTGCTTCTGTCATAGCCACAGCGAAAGTCCTGACCGCTAGGGCTACGACCACCGCCGCCGCCCCCACTAATGCCACCTCGGCCACCTTTGCGAGGCGCAGCATCCCCTGCCCCACACCGATTTCCGCCAGGGTGGCGAACTCACGCTGCCGCAGGCGGAAGGACAGGAAAAACACCAGCGCCGCCACTAGCAGCGCCGCGCCTGCCACAGCTGCCAAGGCAGCCACCACCAGTGTCTCCACCTGGAAAAGCGTGGCCAGAAGGGCCTCCAGCACCTCCGACGGGCGGATGATCAGTAGTTCCTTGCTTCCCTGGTAGCGCCCTGACAGGATGGCTTCCGACTTCGCATCATGCGGCAGCACAACGATGCCGTGCACGGGGTAGTCCCCAGGTTCACCATGGAAGTGGAAGCTAGCCACATTGGCATCCGTCACCTCGGCGAACATGCGCACCGCCGCATTGCCGACCACGTTCCCTTCCTCCTGCTTCAGAACATTCGCGGGCACCGTGACCAGATCGTCATGCCCGTGGGCGATGCCTTGGATCAACCACGCGGTCTTGATGTCCACAAACACCGCCTCGTCATCCGGCGTTCCAGTGGCAGCGAAGACACCGCGCACTCGCATCTTCAGCGGATAGACCCCGGCGAGATCAAACACTTGCTCGGGGGAGGAGAAAAGCGAGCCCCCGGTCTGAAGGCCACGCGTAGCGGCGACCTTGGAGCCGAGAATGCAATCGCCGAGGCGAGTCAACATCTGCCCCTCGGCCAGCTTTAGGCCGCGAAAGTCAAAGTAGTCCAGCTCCGTCCCCACAATCGGCGCGCCCTGGGCGTGGTAGCGCACATGCAGCGGGATCGCCTCGGCCAAGCCGGTGTCGCGAATGTCATCGCAGGTGCTCACCGGCAGCGTCGTTTTGGAATCGCGACGGAAATGCAGCGCTGCGAGCAGCAGGTCGG
>CAXNNN010000511.1:0-3193 GCA_964203095.1 Verrucomicrobiaceae bacterium
GGCTCCTTGATGGTCGCCGCCGGGTTCCTTGCCCTGTTCGGTTTTGGCTGGGGATTTTTCGACTCAAATAACATGCCGATCCTGACTCAGATCGTGCGGCCTGAACTACGTGCGACCGGTTACGGTGTCATGAATCTGGTCAGCATGACTTGCGGGGGTTTTGCGGACTGGGGATTTGGCTATCTGCGTGACCATGAGGTTCCTTTGAATGTGGTGCTAGGGCTATTTGCTATCATCCCAGTGATCTCGATCTTCATGTTATTGGGCATTCGGCCAATGCCAGAAAGTCCACCTGCACGCGTCACTATCTGACGATGCCATTTGTCACACTCGAACCAATGAACACCAAACCCATGCTGGTCGCTGCCTTTGAAATGGGTGGCACAAAGATCGTCTGCGGTATCGGAAACGGTGAACATGAGGTCTTGGAGTCGCATCGCATCGACACCACGACGCCCGACCTGACCCTGCACCACATGAGCCGGTGGCTCTTCGAAATGCAGGCTGCTCATGGCCCTGTGGCCGCCATTGGCATCGGCAGCTTCGGGCCGGTGGACTTGAATCCAGAGAGCGAGACCCATGGCTACATCACCTCCACGCCAAAGCTTGGCTGGCAGCAGAACGATCTGCTCGGGTTCTTCAGAAATCGTTTTCGTGTCCCCATCGGATTGGATACCGACGTGAACGCTGCGGTGCTCGCCGAACACCTTTGGGGAGCCGGGCAGAGTCTCGATCCGCTCATCTACATCACGGTCGGCACAGGCGTCGGCGGTGGCATCCTTGTAAACGGACAGCTCGTGCATGGCATGCTGCATCCCGAGATCGGACACCTCAATGTGCCGCCACCGATCAACAGTCGTGCGTTGCACCCCGAGTGCCAGTGCCCCTTTCATCGGAGTTGTCTCGAAGGTTACGTGAGCGGCTCCGCCATCGCGAAACGCTGGGGCGCACCTGCACAAAAAGCGCTCCAGGACGAACCCACTCAGAGCGAGATCGCGGATCTAATGGCGCAGGCCCTCATGAATCTCACCCTCACTCTGGCACCCCAGCGCATCATTCTCGGCGGAGGAGTCATGCAGCAGACGCAGCTCCTGCCGCTCATTCGCTCGAGGCTCATCTATCATCTCAATGGCTATCTGCGGATACCGCAGTTAGGGCCTGGGATTGATGCGTTCATCGTCGCGCCCGGACTTGGCACCTGCTCAGGCTTGCTCGGCTCGCTCGCACTTGGCCTGCGGGCCTTGGGTCAAAATCACCCCGCCACATCACACGCACAGCCATCAGAAGTCAACTAAGCCTCCTGTCATGAAATCCATCTCCATCATTCTCCTTATCTCGGTGCTCCGAATCATCGCCGCCGAGCCGCTGATTGAAAAATTCGAGGTCTTCCCTCAAGGAATGAACGACATTGCGCGTTATCGCATTCCCGGAATCGTCGTCACTCACAAAGGCACCGTGCTCGCCTATGCCGAGGCGCGGAAGAACAGCAGCTCCGACTGGGGAGAGATCGAGATCCATCTGCGCCGCTCCACGGATGGCGGGAAGACTTGGGAGCCATCGAAATACGTCGCGCACCACGGCGCACGGTTGGAGGGAAATCCGCGCAAAAAGAAAGGCGGCGAGCGGGAGCAAACGGTGAACAACCCGGTCGCTATCGTGGATCGCGATACAGGAGCCATCGAGTTTCTCTACTGCATCAACTACGCTCGCTGCTACTCCATGCGCAGCATTGACGATGGCCTCACCTGGAGCGCACCGGTGGACATCACGGCCGCGTTTGAGCCGTTTCGCACGAAGGTTGACTGGAAGGTCATCGCCACCGGCCCAGGCCACGGCATTCAGATCAAAAGCGGCCGGCTCGTCGTGCCCGTCTGGCTTGCGTATGGCAAAGAAGGCGATCATGGGCCTTCTTCGGCTGGCACGATCTTCAGCGATGATCACGGCAAGACCTGGCAGGCCGGTGACCTCTGCCTGCCAAACGAAGACGACTTCGGCAATCCCAACGAAACCATGATCACCGAGCTCTCCGATGGCCGCGTGATGCTTGTCTCACGCAGTGTCTCAAAAGCCAATCGCAAGCTCATCACCACCAGCCCCGATGGCGCGCGGAATTGGACCAAGCCCGACTTCCACGATCAACTCTGGGAACCCATCTGCATGGCCAGCATCATCGCGCATCCATCAAAGCTCGGCACCCTCATCTTCTCCAATCCGCACACCCTCAAGCTCGACAAACAAGGCAAAGAAGTCCCCGCAGGCCGCGGCAAGCGCGAGAACCTCAGCATCAAACTCAGCCGAGATGACGGCAAGACTTGGCCCATCAACAAGACTCTCGAAGCCGGTCCGAGCGCCTACTCCGACCTCGCTGTGATGCCAGACGGCACCGTGTTGTGTTTGTATGAAGGCAAAGCGGATATCGTTGTCGCCCGCTTCAATCTCGAATGGATCACCACGCCATGAAACACACCCACGCGCTACTCACCGCCCGATTGCTCGGAAACAGATGCCTGGCAAATCGTGTGTTTTAAAGATGCCTTGTTATCAAACAACCACGATACCCACGACTACGCCGAGCGTATCCGCGAGAGGTTGCCGAGGCGATTGCAGGAGTTGCGGGAACGCTGTGGTCTGAGCAAGTGTGGACTGGCTCATGAGAGTGGACTGAGTCGGGAATACATCGGCAAGCTGGCAGCGATGAGACGGCTCTCGCGATCCTTCACAAAGAGGAAGACGTTGGTCTGCTGATCAAACATGAGCCGGAATGCCTGTGGATCAGCCATACTGGCTAAAAAGGCTCTCTGAATGGACTTGAGAGCCATGGCAGGATGATAACAACTTTTGGCAGACCTAAGCCATGTAGTTCCGCGGGGAAGGGCGTTTTGTTATTGCAATGAAATCCCGCCGCTTCTTCGGCTTCCTCACTCTTTGCCTGCTCGCCACGCTCGTCGTTTTCAGCAATCTTGTCCGCGCCGACGAACCACCGCTACGTGTCGCGGTCACGCCGGATTCGCTGCGCTTTACGTGGCCACCCAGCGCGGGAAAGACGGAGATTCGCGAGTTGCCGCTGTATACCTCGGCGGCGGGAGAAGGCCGCGTTTTGTGGAGCGGCGAAGGTGCGGAGGCAACGGTGCCTCGCTTCGATGGCAAACGCGATCGGCTGTTCGCGAAGTTTGAGCTGCGCGCGGATGGGAAG
>CAXNNN010000512.1:0-3189 GCA_964203095.1 Verrucomicrobiaceae bacterium
GCCGCTGGAATACTCGCCGCAGGAAGACGTGCCCACATTGTATCAGTTCCGTCTGCCCGGCTACAAGCACTACGAGCTGGAGCACACTGCTATCGCAGGTAAGCCGGTGGTGCTGGACGTGAAGCTAGAGAAATCCCGTCTGCCGCAGCCGGGAGAGCGGTGGACCAACAGCTTGGGCATGGACTTCACCCCCCGGCAGCGCGGCCACCTTTCGGTCGTGCCGGTGGAGATGAAGTTTTACCGCAAGTTCGTCGATGCTGATCACACCTTCGAGGGCAAGGTCGTGCGCTTCCAATCGGGCAAGGACAAGGAGGCGTCCTACATCGTTGTGGTGCCGCCAAGCGATGCCGAGGCCTTCCGCTATTGGCTGACGGATCGCGACCGCAGTGAGGGCACGCTGAGCCAGGAGCATCACTACGAGATCGAGCCCTTCTACTACATGGATGACAAGGAGCCGGACGAGCCCAGCGACGGGCGCGATGCCGAAAAGCCGTCGCCGCGCGATGGCCAAGCCTTTTACCTGCGCGTGGCCAAGCAGACCTATGGCCGCGTGGCGATCAAGACGCAGCCTTCAGGCGTGGAAGTTTATCAGCATGATGAAATGCTGGGCACTACGCCGCTGGAGATTCCCCGCGTTAAGTCGGGGGCCGCCGAGTTTGAACTGCGCAAGGAAGGCTTCACCGATCTCGTCGTCGATGGCGACGTGAAGGAAGGCGAAATCCTGGAGCTGTATGCCGATTTGGAAAAACGGCGTGGCGTGACCTATGGCCGTGAGTGGCGCAACAGCAACGGCATGGGCTTCAAGCCGCTCGGAGACGTGCTCATGTCCGTCTATGAAACCCGTCGTCGCGACTTCAATGAGTTCTGCAAAGCCACGAATCGTCGCCAGCCTGCCGCGCTGGAAGATACCGGCAAGAACGCCTCTATGCCCGTCATCGGCGTCACTCGGCAGGACGCACGGGACTTCTGTGCATGGCTGACGCAGCGCGATCAGCAAGCAGGGCTCATCGGTTCAGATGATGTTTATCGGCTGCCCACCGATGAAGAGTGGAGCCGTGCCGCCGGCCTTCCTCTAGAACGTGGCAGCACCCCTGCGGAGCGGAATGGCCGCATCCGTGGCATCTATCCCTGGGGCTACGAATGGCCACCGCCGGATCGCTCCGACAACCTCGCCGATGCCCAGGCCGCGAAGAAAGCTGGCCTAGATAACATCATCCCCGACTACGACGACAATGCGTCCTTCACCGCCCCCGTCGCTAGCCTCCCCCCCAACGAACGCGGGATCTCAGGCTTGGGGGGCAATGTCAGTGAGTGGACCGACACCGATTACGAGAAGCCCTCTGCCTCCGCCACGAGCCCCACCGCGACCGTTCGAGGTGGGAACTGGCGCACCGCCAACGCCGACGAAGCTCTCTCCTCCGTCCGCACACCCGTCCCCGCCGATACGAAACGCAACACCATCGGCTTCCGCATCGTGGTGGCGAGGAAGCCGGTTGGAATATAGATTTCTCTATGGCGATGAAGAGTTTGCGCGGCATCCTTCTCTGTCTGTTCTATTGCGGTGCCTTGGTCGCTGGAGTCTCTTTGGGTCGCAAAAGATATGCAGAACCAAAAAGGCAGTGTGCTTTGGAAGCTCTGGTATGCGCATCTTGATCAGACCATCGGGCAGCACGTTAGCCATTTGCCTGCTGTCGATCGAGTTGATCTGCTGTTCCTTCAGGACATGGCAAGTGTGGCTGACGCTGAGACTTATGCCGTCCCTGGGGATGAGAAGGGCTCCCGCTACATGTATGTCGCGAAGACAAAGTCGTTAGCAGGAAACGAAGCTACAAACCTGATTGCAAAGTGGCGACAACTACCGGTCCACAACTCACATAGCATTAAGTGGTTCACTCCGCACCATGCTGTGAAGTTCTACAACAAAGGTAAGCTGGTGACCGAGATGGTGCTTTGCTTCGAGTGTTTCGGTGTCGCGATTCGTGACATGTTCGCTTGGAGTATTTGCGACATCATTCGCGTGTAAGCGCAGGAAGAGTCAACTTCAAAGAGCTTTGCAAACTCATTGAAGGGGCTGTGGGAGCCTATCAACGACCACCCTCATCCCGCCCCTCATCCACGTCGATGTAGTGAGCCATCGTCTGGATGTCGTTGCGGTCACTGAGCCCGCTTTCGGCTTTCCGGCGGACGAGGATGGCGGAGGCGCGGTCGTTGCGTCCGAAGTTATGAATGAAGGTGTTCCAGACGAGCTTGAGAGAGTCGTTCAAGGCTCCTCCGGTCTCTTCGCACCAGCGCAGCAGTTCTTCATCGCTGCTACCCGATAGCGTCTTGGCTTTCAAGTCATCGTAGGCGACTTGTAGGATATCGCAGCACCAGCCGTCCATGCCTTTGCCGAGGTTGTCATGCAGATCGGCGCGCAGGCGGCCTTGGGCGTGAAGGCGAATCTTTTCCACCATGCGGGGGAAATAGGCGAAGCCGTTCAACTCGACGCTGGGACTGCACGGGACTAGGTTGTCGGGGATCATGAGGCTGTGGCTGTGGAGCGTGAGGATGGTGGCTGGGGTCACTCTGCGGGTTCGATCTCGGCTTTCATGGAGCCGGGGCTCTTGGGAATGCGTGGGTCGGGGCCGTAGTCGTGAATTTGCTCCTGTCGCAGTTCGGCGAGTTCTTTGTGCACGGTGGCGCAGATGACGCGCCCGTGTTCGTCTACCATTTTGGCGAGGTGATACCCTTTCTCTGGGGGATGGCTGAAGACGGCTTGCAGCATCTCGATGACGTATTCGTAAGTATGGTCTTCGTCATTGATGAGGATGACATGCCACAGCGGCTCAGGCTTGATGGGCGCGGGCTTTTGCTTCGTGGGTGGCAGGATGCGTGGCTTGGCGGGCTTGACCGCAGGCGTGGCAGGCATGGGCAACGGGCTGTTCGTTACGATGCGCGGCAAGGGCTGTGCGGTAGGGAGAGTCACATCCCTATCATGGGCTGATTTTGGCGCGGGGCAAATGGGAGGTGAGTTTGGAGCGCAGGGAAATGCTGAGGGGTAAGCTTCGCAACCCCAACCCCACTCACGCATAGGCCAACTCCGGGTCCTCATACCGCTGTGTGATGCTTGGGTCGGCGACGTGCATGTGCGAGCGCTGCTGCGGGATCGTGCGGCTGAGGTAGGCTTGTTGCTCCTGGTAGAAGGGATCA
>CAXNNN010000513.1:0-3183 GCA_964203095.1 Verrucomicrobiaceae bacterium
CCTCCAATCCAAGGCGGAGACGCGCACACGCTTTGGTTCCCTGGAGTTCGGCGTGGCTGTGCCTGATCGCGCCGATCCCTGGACGCGCATGAGCTATGCGGGAGGCAATCAACCCGTGGCACCGATTGATGATCCGCACCAAATGCTGAGCAAGCTGTATGGCCAGATGAAGGACAAGGAGAGTCTGGTCAGCATCCTGGATGATGTGCGTGCCGACTTGAAGCGTGTGTCGTCCAAACTCAGCGCCCGCGACAAGGCGTTGCTCGACCAGCACATGACCTTGGTCCGCAGCCTGGAGCAGGACCTGCAAGACAGTGACAAGCAAGGCAATCTCGCGCACCCCGTGCCGCAGGTCGATCCGAGCATTGAACTGCTCAACGACAACACGCCAGAGATCAGCCGCGTGCAGATCGACTTGCTGGTCAATGCGCTCGCCAATGACATGGCGCGCGTGGCCACACTCCAGTTCATGCGCAGCGTCGGCATGGCCCAGATGCGCTGGCTCGGCATTGAGGAAGGGCACCATTCGCTGTCACACGATCCCGACGACAACAAGGACAGCTACGCCAAGCTGATGAAGATCAACACGTGGTTCGCCGGTGAGTTTGCCTATCTAGCCAAGCGCCTGAGCGAGACACCGGAGGCTACTGGCGATGGCAACATGCTCGACAATACCTTGCTGGTCTGGACCAACGAATTGGGCAAGGGCAACAGCCACTCGCTGGACAACATCCCTTACGTCATGGTCGGCGGAGGTGCTGGCTTCAAGATGGGCCGCACGCTGAAGTTCAAGGACACCTCGCACAACCGCATGTGGATGGCCGTCGCCCATGGCATGGGTCACACAGGCTTGAAGAGCTTTGGCAAGAGGGAGTTGAGTGAGGGCGGAGCACTAGCGCTGGGGTAAAACCCGATTGAATCGCTCGCCCCTGGGCGCTGCCTTCCCTGAAAGGTGGAAGGCAGAGCCGACGTGGGGGAATGCTTAGAGCCCATCAAATTTTAATGTAGAAAACTGGCAAGAGAGTGTGAGAAGAGAGCATGGCCACACTCTCCCTTGATCTACGTCAACGAATCTTAAGCACCTGTGACCGAGGTGAAGGCACCCAGGAACAGATCGCTCGGCGCTTTGGAGTCTCACACGGCATGGTTAAGAAGCTGTTGCAGCAGCGCAAGAAGACCGGCTGCATCAAGGCCCGGCATTACCTCGCCGGGCGCAAAAAGCTCATTGTTGCCGAGCACCGCATTGCCATTGGCAAGCACCTCAAGCGCAAACCTGACATGACGCTGGCCGAACTGCGCGAAGCCCTGGGGCTGGAGTGCACTCTGCCTGCGATCCACTATGTGCTCGTGGACATGGGGCTGACAAAAATAGACGCGCCGCGCTGCCGAACAAGACCGCGAAGACGTCCGCAAGGCGCGGCGGCGCTGGAAGCGCAAGCAAGGCGGGCTGGAGCCGTGGAGCTGGTCTTCCTTGATGAACCCATTTTCCTCCACCCCAATGGGCACTGCCCCCCGCGGCTCGACCGTGATGCCCGACACCCCAATTTCGTTCATGTCTTTGATGCCATTGTTGTTCATGTCACTCCAGGCCAGATCACCCACCCGCAGCTACAGTCTTGCCCAGAACGCTCAAAACCAGCCCCAGCATCACCACGGCAGCACGCAGCCAACTGCGACTCGGGGCTTCTAGCGACCAAGCGGCCTCACAAGTTCCTCCAGGAGTGGATTGTCTGATAATTATCATTATATTCAGTACATTTTCATTCAACCTTGTGGTTATATATATTTAGAATCCTTGATTTTCAGAAGACGTTCTACGTCCTGCTATTCCATCACGCGCACCTCGCTCCGAAAATCAGGGCGAGGAGGCCACCTTGGGAATTTTGCCGGTGGTGGAGACGCAACTGGGGCGGCAGGCGCGCACCACGAGGGGCGCCATGGGCACCTGTGGACACAAGCCCCGCCGAGGTGAAGACGGTCTTCCTGCCATTCAAGGCGGACGTGCCCCGCGTCCTTACGGGACTGTCACGGTGACCTTCATGTTCTGCATGGTGAAGCCACCGAACATGGTCGCCAGGGCGACATCGGCCGCGTCGCGACCGTAAGCCACGACGATGCGGTTGCCTCGCGTCACTGCTTCGGTGGCATCAAAGGTAAACCAGCGACCGCCGATGTAAGCCTCAAACCAAGCATGCAAGTCCATCGGCTGGAGTTGATAGAGGAACCCGACGACCATACGGGCTGGGACATTGCGCGCACGACAGAGCGCGATGCCGAGGTGGGCAAAGTCGCGACACACGCCGCGCCTGGTATTCGCGGTCTCCAGCGCGGAGGTGGAACTATCGCTGGAGCCGGAGACGTAGCGGATGTTCTGGTGAATCCAGGTGCGGATTGTCGCCACCTGCCCGTAATTCGGCTGCGCATTTCCAACGATGGACAGCGCTAGCTGCGATAGCTGGTCCGACTGACAGTAGCGGCTCGATAGAAGGAAATGCAGGATCTCAGGCGGTAGCTGCTGCACGAGCATCAACGGCGCATACGCGTCGGCATCCACCACGTCAGGCACGAGCACGCGGTAGCGCACAGAGACATGAAAGGCACCCCAGGGCATGATGGTGCGCTGGCAGAGATTGTCATACACATCAGTGAACTCGACGACCGGTACCTGAGGATCGATATCAAACTCCTCACGCATGATCCACTGCGCCCAGCCACTGCGGGGGCGGAGCATGAAGACAACGGGCACCTCCTCCGTGGTCTGGTAGTCGAGTTGGCAGGTGGCATCGAGGATCATGGTGGGTGCTTGGGGGTAAGCATCACCGGATGCAACGCTTTCCCTTCGTCGGTGGCAGCGAATGGGCAAACGGAATCCGAGAGCGTATGCGACACATGGCGATTTCCACCTTGCACGGCATGAGGCGTGCGTGGAGTTCAGCGGCCATGAATCCCGCCGTGTTGAAGTTCCTGGTGCTCCTCACCTGCTCGAATGTCTTCATGACCCTCGCCTGGTATGCTCACCTGCGCAACATGAAGGGCAAGGCCTGGTATCTTGCCGCCTTGTTCAGCTGGGGCATCGCCCTGTTTGAATACCTGCTACAGGTGCCGGCCAACCGCATTGGCAGCGAGGTGCTATCACTGCCGCAGCTCAAGATCATCCAGGAAGTCATCACACTGGCCGTCTTC
>CAXNNN010000514.1:0-3183 GCA_964203095.1 Verrucomicrobiaceae bacterium
TTCCGGTCACGCTGCACGGCATCGACACGGTGCGCGAGGCAGATGGTTTGGCTCTGAGTTCACGCAATCGCTATCTGAGTGCCGAGGAACGCGCGCAGGCTCCTGCCTTGCAACAGGCGCTGCGCTTGGCGCTGGCAGCCTGGAGTGGGGGTCAAACCGATGCGACGACCTTGCAGGCGATGGCGCGTAAACACATCGAGAAGCATGCACCGCTGGGCCGGATCGATTATCTGAACGTCGTCGATGCGGGAACGCTTCAGCCTATCGAGCATGTCAAAGACCCTGGCTTGATGGTGCTGGCGGTGTTCTTTGGGAAGGCGCGGCTGATTGATAATGTGGAGCTGCGACGGTGATCCGTTGGGTGTTCACGCTTTAGCGTTCTCAGGCCATGACACGCTGAAGCCTGAACGCCAAACAGCCTCATCTTTGCTCTTCACAGCGGCGCTAGGTCGTGCGTTGTTACAAATGTGAAACAGTATGACTTCATCATCGTCGGCAGCGGCGCGGGCGGACTGAGTGCGGCGCTCCATGCGGCGGAACACGGCAGCGTTTGTGTGCTGACGAAACGCACGGCCCCGGAGTCGAATTCGTCCTGGGCGCAGGGTGGCATTGCGTGTGTGCAGAGCGACGATGACAGCATTGAGCAGCACGTTTCGGACACGCTGATTGCAGGGGCGGGCTTGTGCCAGGAGGATGCCGTGCGCACGATTGTAACCGAGGGGCCGAAGCGCATTGAGGAGGTGATTCAATGGGGCGTGCATTTTGATCAGCGCGAGGCGACGGACGGGCACTTGGAATTCGATCTGACCCGCGAGGGCGGGCACTCGAAGCGCCGCGTGCTCCATGCGCGCGATGCGACGGGCAAGGAGCTGACCGAGAAGCTGATCGCCAAGGTGAAGCTGCACCCGAACATCGAAGTGCTGGAGAACCATTTTGCCATCGACCTCATCACCACGGCGAAGCTTGGCTTTGTCAGCGAGGATCGCTGCCTGGGCCTTTACGTGCTGAACGAAATCACCGGTGAAGTGGAGGCTTTCCGCAGTGATCGTGTCATCCTGGCGACCGGCGGCTGCGGGCGTGTGTATCTTTACACAACGAACCCCAGCATCGCGACTGGCGACGGCGTGGCGATGGCTTGGCGCGCAGGCGCGAGCGTGGCGAACATGGAGTTCATCCAATTTCATCCGACGTGCTTGTATCATTCGCAGAAGCGCTCGTTCCTGATCACCGAAGCGATGCGTGGTGAAGGTGCACGCCTGATTGGCAAGGACGGCCAGGAGTTCATGCAGAAGTATGATCCTCGTGGTTCGTTGGCACCGCGCGACATCGTGGCGCGCGCGATTGACTCGGAGATCAAGCGCACGGGCGGCCCCTGCGTGTATCTCGATATCAGCCACAAGCCGCGCGAGTTCATCATCGAGCACTTCCCGAACATTTATGAGGCCTGCCTGAGCGTGGATATCGACATCACCACGCAGCCGATTCCGGTGGTGCCAGCGGCGCATTATCAATGCGGTGGCGTGCTGACGGATGTCGATGGCGCGACCACCATTCGTGGCCTGTGCGCGGTGGGCGAGGTGGGTTGCACCGGCTTGCATGGTGCGAATCGACTGGCGAGCAATTCGCTACTGGAGTGCCTGGTCATCAGCAAGCGTGCGGTGGCCCGCTTGCTGAAGAAGTTGCCTATGGGACGTGCACCCTCGGAGGCGTATGACATACCGCCCTGGCGCTCCGGCAACGTGGTGAATGTGGATGAGCTGGTCGTCATCTACCACAACTGGGATGAGATCCGCCGCCTCATGTGGGACTACGTGTCCATCGTGCGCACCAGCAAGCGGCTACAACGCGCGGCCGCGCGCCTGCGCAATCTGAAGCGCGAGGTGCAGGAGTTCTACTGGAGCTTCAAGATCACCAGCGAGGTGCTCGAGCTGCGCAATCTGGTGGAGACGGCGTCCCTAGTGGTGGAGTGCGCGATTCGTCGGCACGAGAGCCGTGGGCTGCACTACACGCTGGATTATCCGAAGCTGGACGAGACGCGCCCGCCGGCGGACACGGTGGTGCGGCGGTATTGAAGACCCGCTTGCCCCTTGGCTTGCCTGCTGCCAGAATCTGCACGCTTTGACCCGCTCTCAAGACAGCAAAAATGTGCAGATCGGCATCACCACCTCCGTGGTGTTGCATGTGCTGCTGTTTCTGTTGCTTGCCTGGGTTTCAGGCCTGGACCAGGCGGCCAGCTCCCTGTTGCGCAAGGCCAAGCGAGCGGCCGAGGAGCCGACGGTGACGCTGCTGTTCCCGCAGCAAATTTTGCCGCCGCCCGTGCTCAAGCCAAAGCTGGACACGAAGAGCTACATCCGCACCACGCAGAACGAAGCGGTTGCCGACAAGCCGGTGAAATCCGACTTCATCAGTGACCGCAACACCAAGGCCGCGTCGAAGGAAGCCGCCTTCCCAGATGCCACAGCACCAATGCCCAGCATGAAGGGCATTGATCAGCCGACCTTGGAGCTGGCCAATCGCAGCCTGCAAGACGGGAAGCCCGCGAATGACAACGCCGCGAAGCCTGCGCCGCCCATGCTGGCCCAGCTCGCACCGCAGGAGCCGAAGACTCTGCCTATGACGCCGCCAAAAGAGGTTGCCAAGGCTGAGCCAACACCGATGGCGAAAATGATGGAGCAGTTGGACAAGACGGAGGTGACACTGAGCACTGCGAAGCTGCCGATTGAGGTGAAGAAGCCAAGTTTGTCAGACGAACCCATTCCACAAATGGCACCGCCGAAGGAGCCGCTGCCACTGCCCAGCACGCAGGTGACACCGCCCGCAATGAAGGCGTTCTCACCCTTCACCGAGACAGCACGCACTAAGGGCACGATCAGCAACTTGGGCGAGGCTGCCGTGGATGCCGAGGCCACGGAGATGGGTAAGTTCATGCGCACCGTGACCTCCGCTGTGGAGAAGAAGTGGCACCTGCTGCGCCGCACTCATGCGGATGCCGTGAGCTACGGCTACCTAAAGGTGCGCTTTTTTGTGAATCGCGAAGGCCGCCCCGAGGACGTGAAATTCATCGAGAAGGCGAACAACCCTCAGATGGAGGACTTCACCTTGGAGGCGATCTTGAAGGCCGAGATACCGCCCATCCCACGCGACTTACTGCCAATGCTCGACGGCGAGCGCTTCCCTGTTGAA
>CAXNNN010000515.1:0-3165 GCA_964203095.1 Verrucomicrobiaceae bacterium
GATTCTTGGAGATGCAGATGATCTTGAATCACAAGGCGGCCATCGAGTTTCTCGTGGAATCGCCGGATGAGCTTGGGTTCAACCGCTACACCTTCTTGAACCTGCACGCGATCTTGTCGGACGGTTTGCTGAAGAATGCCAAGTCGGAAGGCGCGTTGCGGACCATTCCCGTGGGCGTTGGCGGGACGGTTTATCATCCGACCAATCAGCCTGCGCTCATAGAGGAATGCTTTGATCTGATTCTGCGGAAAGCCGCTGTGATCAGTGATCCGCTAGAGTGCGCCTTCTTCTTGATGGTGCATCTGCCCTACTTGCAGCCGTTCGAGGATGGTAACAAACGCACCTCGCGTTTGTCAGCCAACCTGCCGCTTATTCAGAAGAACATGTCACCCCTATCGTTCGTGGATGTGCCCGTGAGGGACTACACGGATGGCATTCTGGCGGTGTATGAACTGAACCGCATCGAACTGCTGCGTGACCTCTTCGCTTGGGCGTATGAGCGCTCAGCGGGCCGGTATGCGAGTATTCGACAGGAGATGGGTGATCCTGATCCACTGCATGTGCGCTACCGCATGGAGGTGAAGGACCGCATTCGCGATGTGGTCGTCAATCGCATGGGCAAAATGACCGCAGCCGAGGCGCTGCGGCGCTGGACCTTGCAGAATGTCACGGCCTCGGACCGCGCGCACTTCATCGAGATTGTTGAAGAACGTCTGCTTGACCTGAACGAAGGCAGCATCGCGCGGGTGCGCGTGAGGCCTTCGGAGTTCGCGGCTTGGTGGCCGGTCTGGACGAAACGCTAGACCAACATCAAGGCTGGGTTTTCGAGCAGCTTGCGCAGCTCGGCCAGATAAGTGGCGGCTACTGCGCCATCGACGACGCGGTGGTCGCCACTGAGGCCGACCCACATGCGCTGACCGGCGACGATCGCTCCCTTGTCTCCTACCACCGGCACATTGCGGATGCTACCCACGCTCAGGATGGCGGCCTGCGGAGGATTGATGATCGCGGAGAACTGATCGATGCCGAAAGCGCCAAGGTTGCTGACCGTGATGGTGCCGCCGCTAAACTCGTCGGGTGTGAGCTTCTTGTTCTTCGCGCGACCGGCCATATCCTTCACGGCCTCACTGATTTGCAGCAGAGTCTTGGTATCGGCATCCTTGATGACCGGGGTTACAAGACCGTCTTCGACCGCGATAGCGACGCTGAGACCGACGTGCTTGAACTTCACGATGGCATCGCCATCCCACGAGGCATTGACCGCAGGCACAGCCTGGGCAGCGCGCACGGTGGCTTTCAGGATGAAATCGTTGACCGAATATTTGTTGCCGCCGGTCTTCTCGTTCGTGGCATTCAGATGCGAGCGGAACTGCATCAGCGGTGCGGCATCGACTTCGATTTGCAGGTAGAAATGCGGGATCTGGGTCTTCGATGCGAGCAGACGCTCGGCGATGATGTTGCGCATCGTGCTGGTCGGCACACGCTCGTCATCAGGGCCTGCTACGGGGCGAATGGAAGGCTCGGCTTTGGCTGGGGCTGCTCCGCCAGCTGGGGCGTTTTCGACATCGTAGCGCACGATGCGTCCTCCAGGGCCGGTGCCGGTCAGGCGAGACAAATCGACGCCGCGTTCGTCAGCGATCTTCTTGGCCAAGGGCGAGGCCTTCACACGAGCACCGTTGCTGGCATCTGCAGTGGCGCGGCGATGCAAAGGCGCGGTGGGCAGGCGTGGGCCACTGCTGGCTTTGACAGCGGTCGATTTGCCAGCGGCGGGAGCTTCGGCCTTGGGGGTGGCGGCACCCTTGGCTTGGGCTTTGGCGATCAGCTCGTCCAGGTTCGCAGGGGCTTCCTCGTCTTCTTCCAGGATGACGGCCATGGGGCTGCCAAGGCCCACTTTCTTGCCGGGTTCGATGATCAATTTCAGCACCTTGCCCTCGTAAGGGCTGGCATATTCCATCGTGGCCTTGTCGGTTTCGATGTCGGCGATGTTCTGCCCGTTCTTGACGGTGTCACCCTCCTTGATGGTCCATTTGGCAAGGGTTCCCTCAGTCATGGTGTCACTGAGTTTGGGCATGTCGATGAACTTGGGCATGGCGGGAAAGAGTGAAAAGGGGGAAGTGAAAAGTTAAAAGGAAAAGGGCGCGAATCAGCAGATGCTCAGGGCTTTTTCAATGACCACGTCCGGGGTGGGGAGCTGGATGCGTTCCAGTGGCGGGCTGTAGATGGCGGGCGCGTCGAGCGAGTTCACGCGCAGCACGGGCGCATCGAGATCGTCGAAGCAGCGTTCCTGGATCATGTAGGCCACCTGGGCACCGACGCCGCAGAACGGCTTGCCTTCCTCGACATAGATCGCGCGGTGGGTTTTACGGACGGAGTCAAAAATCGTATCTTCATCCAGCGGGCGAATGGTGCGTAGGTCGATAACCTCTGCGCTGATGCCGTGATCGGCTTCCAGAATTTCAGCGGCCTTCAGGCAGGTGATGACAGCTCGGCCATGGCAGATGAGGCTGATGTCGGTGCCTTCGCGCTTCACATCGGCGAGGCCAAGAGGGATGACTAGCTCGCCTTCAGGCAGCTCGTCATTGCTCGGCACTTCCCATTTTTCGCCGTAGAGAATAGTGCTCTCCATGAACATCACCGGGTCGTTGTCGCGGATTGCGGCCTTCAGCAAACCCTTGGCGTCGTAGGCGTTCGAGGGCACCACGCATTTCATCCCGGGGAAGCTGGCCATGATGTTTTCAGGCGTGTGCGAGTGGGTCGCGCCGACGCTGGTTCCGCCATTGGCTGGGCCACGGATGACAATGGGGCAGTTGATCTTACCGCCAGACATGTAGCGGACCATCGCCGCGTTGTTGACGATCTGGTCCCAAGCGACCGTGTAGAAGCTCCAGAACATCAGCTCCATCACCGGGCGCACCCCGAGCATGGAGGCACCGATGCCCATGCCGATGAAGCCCGCTTCGCTGATCGGCGTATCCACCATGCGCTTGTCGCCCCATTTCTCCCACAGACCCTTCGTTACCTTGTAGGCCCCATTATATTGCGCCACTTCCTCGCCCATACAGACGACCATCGGGTCACGGGCGATTTCTTCGTCGATGGCTTCGCGGATGGCGTCACGGTATTCGATGAGTCGGGGCATTGGCGTAGATTTTGGGGAGTTTGAGG
>CAXNNN010000516.1:0-3155 GCA_964203095.1 Verrucomicrobiaceae bacterium
GGTCTTCAACGATGCCGCGATCAATGCCGCGATTGAGAAGCACTGGAAAGGCTTGTTGGCCGTCGCCCCCACCGAGGAGATCACGAAGGAGGAAGAGCGACTCAAGACCGTACTCAAGGGCGGCAGCGGCGAAGCGGCGAAGGGGAAGATCATCTTCAGCCAGCGCTGCGCCGTGTGTCACAAGCTCTTCGACGAAGGCAACGTCATCGGCCCAGACCTTACCGGCTACGAGCGCGGCAGCCTCGACTTCTGGCTGCACAACATCCTGACGCCCAGCCTGGAGATCCGCGAGGGCTTCGGTGCCTACATCGTGGAAACCAAAAGCGGACAGGTGCTGACTGGCATGATGAGCGCCCAGAACGCCAAAAGCATCACGCTGCGCGATGTGGCCAACCAGTTGACGCAGGTGAAGCTGGAGGACATCAAAACGCAGACTGCCTCATCCATGTCGCTGATGCCCCCCGCGCTGCTGACCGGCCTGAGCGATGCTGAGGTGCGCGATTTGTTCGCCTACATGATGCGGGATTCGTAACTGCGACGCCCCTGGGCTCAGAAGCGCGCCACGGCCACCTGCCAGTCCACCTCTCGGCGGCCGTCTGGCAGGGTGCGCAGGGTTCCGGCGGGCACTTCATGGAACTGTTGCCGCCCATCCGTGTCCGGGGGGCGCACGCGTAGGATGACACCCGCCTCGCGCAGCACCCGCAGGTGCTTCGAGATCAGGTCCGGGTCTTCCTTCAGCCGAAATGCCAGAGTCTGCACGTTGAGAGCCTCACCGCTCGCCAACTCTCGCACAATCCCGTGCCGAACCCGGTCGCCCAGCGCCCAGAGCAGTTTGACCGGATCAGGCAAGACGGTCGCTAGGGGCAGGGCGTCAGACGTGGGCATGGCCAAAAGAAACCGTTAATTAACCGAATGCAATGGCAGGTAACTCCCTCGGAATTCCCCAATACCTGAACGCAATGGCATGTAAACAGCCCTATTTTGGTCAGTAGTGGAAAGCAATGGCAGGTTACACCTTCGGAGTAGCCAGATACCCGAACGCAACAGAGGGTAATGGGATGGGAATTGCCCGGTGGCGGAATGCAATTGGGGGTAAATGAAGCGAAATCGACAAATACCGGAACGCGGCGGCAGGTAAAGGCTTCGAAATGGCCCCGTTATCGCTTCCTTCGGAGGGCGCTAGGAGTTCAGCGACTACGCCTGACTGCGGTGACAAGTCACCGCAGTCCAAGACGCTATGCGTTATTGCATCTACCGCGCTGCCTCCAAGCACGCGTCCAGCACCCGCTGCGTCTTCAGCGTGATCTCCGGCCAATGCAGATCGAGCTTCCCGCTCAAAACGCCTTCCGAGAAGGTGCGGAAGAGCTGCGACTCCTGCGAGCCGGGGGCATTGTTGCTGGGTTCGTTCAGGGTTTCGACCGTCTTGCCCTCGTGCATGTCGCTGTGGCAGACGTCTTGCTCAAACGGTGAGTGCATGAGGCTGAACTTCGTCTGCTCGCCCGCGAACGGCAGCACGAAATCACTCACTTGAAGCAGGCCCTTCGCCCCGCTGACGATGGCCCACTGCGCATTGCTGGCGGTGAAGGAGCAATGGAACGAAGCGGACGCTCCATTCGAAAAGGTGAGCGTGCCGGAGAACTCCAGCGGCACGGGCGGGGCATCGGCTTGCGTGACGAGCTGATGGATGCGGCCAGTGACCCGCACCGGCATCTCATAGCGCATGGCCCAGAGGATGAAGCGGATGCAATACCAGCCCAAGTCCCCAAGGCAGCCCAGCGGCTCCAGCATGCCGTTGGCCCGGATGTTGCCGCGCGCAAATTCATCATCGGCGGAGAAGCTGAACTGCGTGGCGATGTGGCGGATGTCGCCCACGCTCTGGCCATCGTCGAGCACCGTGCGCATCCGTTTCAATCTCGCCCCGTGCATGAACATCACGCCGTCCATGAACTGCACGCGATGCCGCGCACAGGCAGCGATGATGTCTTCCACATCCGCCGCCTTCACGCCGACGGGTTTCTCCACCAGCACATGCTTGCCAGCGGCAGCCGCTTTCATGACCCATTCCTTCCGCAGACCCGTGGGCAGCGGAATGTAGACCGCGTCGATGTCGGGCCGCGCAAGCAGGTCGTCGTAGTCGCCAAGGGCCTCGGGAACCAGCGGGTGCGGGGCACTGGCCTGGCATTTCTGGATGAACGCCGCGCTCTTCGCCACGTCGCGGCTAGCGACGGCGACCAGGGTAGCATTCCCGGCATCGCGAATGGCCTGCCAGTTCTTTTGGGCGATCATGGCGGCACCGAGGATGCCCCAGCGGCAGTGGGTTGGACTCATGGAGGCCATTTAAACGGAGGCTCGGGGGTGTCGTCAACACATCGGCTGTTGATTTGCACGTCGCCACGAGCGTGCTATTCTGGCGACCCGCCCGACGACTGGGCGCTTCATTTCAACACCTCAACGCATACATCACATGGGCAAGACACTGTTCGCCAAAGTCTGGGAATCGCACTCCGTCGGCAAGCTCGGTAATGGCCAGACGCAGTTCCTCATCGACACACATTTGGTGCACGAAGTGACCAGCCCGCAGGCCTTCGGCATGTTGCGCGATTTGAATCTGAAGGTGGCCTATCCGAACCGCACCTTCGCGACGGTGGACCATATCGTGCCGACCGACAGCCAGGTCTCGCCTTTCTCCGATCCGCTGGCAGAAGAGATGATCCAGGAGCTGAACAAGAACGCCAAGGAGTTCGGCATCACTTACTTCAGCCTGAGCAGCGGCAAGCAAGGCATCGTGCACGTCGTCGGCCCAGAACAAGGCATCACGCAGCCCGGCACGACCATCGCCTGCGGTGACAGCCACACCGCCACGCACGGCGCGTTTGGCGCGATCGCCTTCGGTATCGGCACCACGCAGGTGCGCGACGTGCTGGCCACGCAAACGATGGCGCTCAGCCCGATGAAGGTGCGCCGCATCAACGTGACCGGTAAGCTCCAGCCCGGTGTGTATGCCAAGGACGTGACGCTGCACATCATCCGCCTGCTGGGTGCCAATGGCGGCATTGGACACGCCTATGAATACGGCGGCAATGTTTTCGACGAGATGACCATGGAAGAGCGCATGACCGTGTGCAACATGGCCATCGAAGGCGGTGCCCGCTGCG
>CAXNNN010000517.1:0-3138 GCA_964203095.1 Verrucomicrobiaceae bacterium
GCACGCACGAAAACGAGTGCTCAAGCTCTCGCTACCCCAGAAAAAGCGCCCCTGGATGGACGCCATCTTCCGCCAAATCGAGGCCCGACCACCGCCATTCGCTTACTCCATTGCATAATCCTGGTTCAATGCGGTGGAAGCCATCTTCACCAGCCTGGACAGCCTCGTGGTGCAGTTCCCCAACCCCGTCTTCGTGAAAGGCTATCAAGCCGCCCGCATCACCCGCGACCTGGGCCACGGGCCGTGGGATTCACCCGCCCCGCCGCCGACTCTGGTTTGAGGGGGCTCCCGGAAACGCAGGAGGATAGACCTCCGGTCTGTCGATGGCTTGAGGCTTTCCAGCCTGAAGCTCCAGTTCCCTTGGGCTGAAAGCCCCAGGCCGCCGACGGGCCAGAGGCCCATCCTCCCGCTGGCTGGTATTGGTTTTCGGAAGTCCCCTTGAGCCTTTCCCTTTTCCCCTGCAAATCCTCCTGCATCCCCCGTGATGACTCTTGGCCATTCGGTTCTTTTCGGTGCTCTGACCGGCTCAGTCCTTCTGCTCCTAGCTTCGGCGACGGAGGCTGGTGGCTCTGCCGTTTTGCCCTTGGTGAATGCGGCGTTGGTTTTCAACCCGGATTATTCAGTAGATGGCACCTCTGAATAAGGGGGTGTTTTTTCAAACTGGGTTTTTGCGGTGTGAAAAAAGCGACATTGGCCTTCTTGCTTGCTTTGCAGTGGGCTTTTTTCGCTTCGGTGCGCTGAGATTGGTAGTTTCGGAGGCTTTTCAGGTGCCTTTTCTGGCTTTGAGCACCCTTTACGGGTGCTTTCGCATGCTTTAGCCAACCAAACAGGCGTAGCGGTCCATGCTGTAGACCAGGTTGCTGAGGTGGTTGTGTTGGGTGGCTCTTTTCAATCCGATACTTCGACATAGGCCGGCTCCCATCTGTGCCATCCTGGCGAGGATGTGCTCTACCCTCACTCGCATCCGGCTGATCGTGTGGTTGGTCTTTACCTCCGCTTCGCTCAGCGGATGGCCCCGTGTGGCTTTACGCATCAGGAACTCCTGCGCGTTGATCTTGATGAGATGCGCCTCGTGCTCCGCGCTGTGATAGGCGCTGTCGGCAAGCACGGCTTGGTCTTTGTCATCAAGCAGTTCTTCAAACACCTGGCTGTCATGGACGCTGGCGGGCGTGGTGGTGGAGTTCAGGATGATCTTGGTCTTCAAGTCTGCCTTCACATGGTTCTTCCAGCCGTAGTGCGACTCGTTGTTCTTCTTGGTCCAGCGCGCTTCGCTGTCTTTCTGGCGGCCCACGGCGGGGTTCTCGTCGAACTCTGCGGGGCGTTCGCCCTGCTTGATGCGCTGGTTCGCCTCGCGGCTGTTGCGCTGGCGCGGGGCTTGCGTGAAGCTGGCGTGGATGATGCTGCCTTCGCCAGCCACAATGCCTTTGCCTTCGAGCATCTGGCCGAAGGCATCGAAGAGCTTGCGCCCGCCTTCGCGTCCGTCCTCTTCGATGCGCTGCTTGAAGTCCCAGATCGTTTTGGCGTCGGGGATGTCGTCGCCGATGCGCAGGCCGAGGAAGGCTTTAAAGCTGGTGCGGTCGAAGATTTGCTCCTCGGTGGCGTCGTCGCTCAGCCCGTGGAACTTTTGCAGTACGAGGACTTTGAACATCCGCACCGGGTCGAACGGGGGCTTGCCGCCTCTGGCCCAGTCGCGCGCGGCGTAGCCGGTGAGATCTTCGAGCAGCGGACGGAAACCCTCCCAGGGGATGACATCTCGCAGCTTGAGGATGCCGAGGGTTTTGGCGGCGACGGCCTGCTCATGTTCAATGGCGGAGAACAGTCCGCCGCCTCGTTCTGTCTTGCGGTAGCGATTCATGCCCCCCTTTTATGGCCTATGCTTGCTCGCGATCAATGAATTGCCTGGAGAAATGAGGTTTCCAGAGGTGCCCTGTATTAAAAACAAGGCGAGAAGTGGCCCAAATTCTCTCCCACGACCTTCACTTCCCTTGCATGTAAGCCGCTAAGTCAAAGGACTTACCATGCGCCTTGTCGACGCGATGCCGCAGCTGGCGGCAAAGGAATTTGCGCCAGCCTCCAAGCACGACGAAGCAACTGAGCAGAGCCTTGCCAGTAACCTCCCGGCTAAAATGCTGCTCGGCATGTGCCAAGCCCGCCCGCCCCATCGAAGCGCAGAGAGCTTCGTCCTTGAGCAGCGTGGCCAGATGCTGCGCCAACGCTGCGGGTTGCCGCTCGTCACAGAGCAAGCCGGTCTGACCATCGACCACCATTTCAGGCACGCCCGCCAATCGCGTTGAAACGCAGGGCAGCGAAGCCGCCATCGCTTCCATCAATACCGTGGGCAGGTTGTCTTTCCCACCGTCAGCCTCCGTCGCACACGCCAAGGCAAAAATTTGGGTCTCTTCCACCAGCAGTCGACGAATCTCGCCCAAGCCCAAGGGGCCCGTCAATTCGACAAGGCCTTCGAGCTGGAGGTTTAAGATCAGACCCTTTAGCTCAATTTCCAGTGGCCCCTCGCCCACGATCCGGCAACGGAAGCCGACGCCTTGATCACGAAGCAGACCGCAGGCAGCGATCAGGTCGGGGTAGCCCTTCTTCTCGATCAAACGTCCTACGCTCAAAATGCCACCAGCCGCCTTGGTTCGATCCGCCTGCGCACGCGCTGCCTTGAATGGCTCCAAATCCAAGCCGTTGTAAACACGCTTCACCCGGCTTGCCGACGACGGAAAGCGCTCCCGCAATTGCTGCGCCGTGTAGTCGCTCACGGTAACGATCAAAGCGGCTTCTTTAAAAAGACTGGGCAAGGGCACTGTCTCGTCGTCAGGCTGGCAAAAGATGTCATTGGCATGAGCCGTGAAGCTGTAAGTCACACCTGTAAACTTCCGCAGCCACCAACAAGTCCGAGCCCCGATACCTGCAAAATGCGAGTGCACATGGCGCGGGGCATCTGCCCCCATGTCGGATAGAACCTTCGCTATATAAGCCGCCTCATAGACTCGGGCTTTGTCACTGCGCTCACCCCAGTGCCGCAGCACCACTGCTGCCGCCCGTGGCAATGAATGCTCATCCTTCCACGTGCGGACCAACCGCTTCAACTCGTCGCGCTCCGGCAAGAAATGCACCCGCTCAAACAACTCGGGG
>CAXNNN010000518.1:0-3130 GCA_964203095.1 Verrucomicrobiaceae bacterium
GGCAACACGATCACCGTCTTAGAAGCCGTGGCCGTTGGCGAGTATATCCGCCGCCGTGGCAGCGATCTGTGCGAAGGCCAAATCATCCTCCATCCCGGCCAGCTCCTGTCTCCCGCTCTCATTGGTGTGCTCGCTTCGCAAGGGCTCGCTACGGTGGCCGTGCATCGACAGCCACGCGTGGCCATCCTGGGCACTGGGGATGAAATCATTCCCCCCGGCACGCCCTTGCTGCCCGGCCAGATTTACAACAGCAACGGCCCTATGCTCGCCACGCTCCTAGCGCAGCACGGCATCACCCACGTCAGCCTGCACCACTGCCGCGACGACCTACCCAGCACCACCGAGACGCTGCGACAGCTGGTCGACACGCACGATGTCATCCTCATTTCCGGTGGCGTCAGCGTGGGCGATCACGACCACGTCAAACCCGCCCTGCAAGCCCTCGGCATCGCGCCCAACCTCTGGCGGGTGAAGGTCAAGCCCGGCAAGCCCTTCCTCTTCGCCCAGCAGGCTGGCGTTCATCTCTTCGGCCTGCCAGGCAATCCCGTCTCCGCCTTCGTCACCTACCATCTGTTCGTGCAAGCCGCGCTGCTGAAGCTCATGGGCCAGCCGAACGCCACGGCCCAGACCTTCACCGCGCAAGCCGGATCCCCCCTGACCAACGACGGCGACCGCCCGCATTACCTGCGTGGGAAACTTGAACGCGGCATCTTCCAGCCCACTGGCCTGCAACAAAGCCACGCCCTGCACGGCCTGAGCCAATGCAACGCCCTCGCCCGCGTGCCCGAGAACACCACGCTGCAAGCGGGTGACGCCTGCGAGGTGCGGCTGCTGTAGCAGCGCTGAACCAAGGCTCGGCAGATTCAGACCCACTGGCAAAGCGCGGCTGAACCTCTCCTTAACACAAGAACGCCCGGCTTGTTGAAGCCGGGCGTTTCTTGGGGGGAGATGGTGCGCGATGCAGGGTTCGAACCTGCGACCCCTGCCGTGTGAAAGCAATGCTCTACCGCTGAGCTAATCGCGCGTGTTGGTTTTAGCGGGCGGGAGTGTTAGCCACCTTCCGAGAGTGCGCCACTGTTTTTTTCATTTCACGCAAGAGGTTGCTCAGGATGGGCAGACTGATGCAACTGCCGGGCCTGCTCCTGCCACTGATCCTTGGTGACGCGATTCTTGAACGCGAGCAACTCGCCAATGGCCAGCGCATCCTCAGGGCTCCACTGCGCGATCTGGCGGTAGCTATGGATGCCGTGGGCATTGAGTTGGGCATTGAGGATGGTTTTGATCCCTTTGATGCGCGTCAGGTCATCGGCCACGGGGTGCTGGGTGGCGACGGCAAGCGTGCGGGCCAGCGCCGCCTGCTGGCGACGATAGCGCGCGAGGCCTTCGGTGGCTTGCGCTAGGCGATGCGACGCGTCTTTGGCACGTTTGGTAGCGGCCTTCAGCGCGACCTTGTCGACGGGCTGCGCTTGCGCCAGGGCGTCCTTTTCTGCCTGCGCCTCGGCGCTTTCGCGGGTTAAAGGAGCGAGCTGTTGCTCCAGGGCAGAAGCTTGTTCGACCAAGTGCTCAGCCGCCTGGTGCGCGGGCTGCAAGTCGATGGGGCGGGCCTCAGGCACTGGCTCTTTCGGCAAGGCGGCGGCCGGGAAGGTGCTGAAGGCTTCGACCGATTCGCTGTTGGAGGAGGTGGCTTCGGTGGACGTGGCGGAAGAAACAAGGGGCAGTTTCTGCTCGCGCAGCGCTTGCAGTTCCTCGGTCAGGCGACGCACCTCGCGGGCGCGCTCATGAGCCACGCGCTCCGCTTCATCCCGCTGCTCCAGAGCGGCCAGGCATTGCTTTTCAGAGGCGTCCAAGGCGGCGGCGAGACTGGCCATTTCCTTCTCCTGCTGTGACGGGGCGGACAGCTCCTGCAAGGGCTCGGCGCTGGGGAGTTCGATGGGCGGCTCGGCGACCACGCGGATGCGCTGGCCACGCCACAGCCAGCCGACAGCGAAGGCGAGAGCCGACGCGATCAAGACAAGCAAGGCGATGCGCGAGCTGAGCAGGAGAAGTTCAGGATTCATCGGGGGAGAAAAGCGGCTGGCTTCAAGGACTCTGCAATGGGATGCCGGGCGCGGCCCGCTTCACCGCGCTGAGATGAGCCGCCAGAGGGCTCAGAAGATCAAGCAAGTCGGGCATGACCTGCGCAGCGGAGACATTCGGCGGCAGCAGGCCAGACGCAACCATGCCCGCCTCGTCCAGCCACGTGTCGCGCAGCGGGAGGGATTGCCAGACCTGACCAGCGACGGCCATGCCAAGCAGCCCCGTGGTGTTCTGAGCGGGCAGGCTGGGCAGTGTCGTCACAGTTTGCAGAATGGTGCGCGTGGCCATGCAGGCAGTGTCCAGGCGAATGCTGGCATCCACCACGCGGCCCACGTAGAAGCGCTTGGCCGCGGATTCGATCTGCGCCCGAACAGACTCCTCGGCCACGGCCCCACGCAGGTAAACGCGGTCCCCAGCAGCAGCGATGATCAGGTGCGGCAACATCTGCCCTTCTGTGGGTTTGAGCGGTTCATTGTTAATCGACTGCAGCCAGGTGACGGCCGTTAGCACGTCAGGCAGCACGAGCCGAGGATCAAGGCCGGTGGGCAGCACGTCGGAGCCGAAGGTGCTCTCGTCTTGCACATCGAGCGTGGCGAGGTCGATCCGCCGCCAGCCAGAAGTCGGCGTGCCCACAGCCAGCATCTTGGTCAGCAGACCGCCCGCCATGGTGGGCAAGGTCGAGGTGAGAAGACTCGCGTCGGTCTCTGGGCGACGATGCACGCTGGGCAGCAGTTCATCAATGATGCGGCGCATCGGCGCGGCCTTCACCACGGCCCCAACGACCAGCGCGCAAAGCTGCGGCGTTCCCAGTTCACCACGCAGCAAAATAGCGTCTCCACGCTGGGCCATGACCACGTGCCCTGGCGGCAGCTTGGCGAGTTGCTTGGCTTGCTCTTGCTCGGCGAGCCAGTGCTGGCGTGCCACCCGCGCCCGATGCACCTCGTCCGACACGCCCTCGGGCCACGCATCCGCAGGCAGGCCCGCCGCGAGCATCTTCTGGCGCAGCACCTCCGCAGGCTGGGCTGCATCCAACATTTCCCACGGCGAGCCCCAG
>CAXNNN010000519.1:0-3129 GCA_964203095.1 Verrucomicrobiaceae bacterium
CGGCGTGACGATCGGCATCATCAGCCTGCGTATCATCGCCGGCTATGCGGTGAAGATGATCGAGACGTATCCGATCCTGGAACACACCGCCTTCATGCTGGTCGGCTACGTCGGCCTCATGCTGCTGGTGGAACTCGAACTGCATGTCCACTTTGACAAGATCGTGAAGTTCATCGGCATCGTCGCGCTGTCGGGGCTGAGCATTCTTTACTCGCAGAAGCCTGGCTTGAGAGCGGCGCTCCTGCCTGTGCTGCGCGTGTTGCTGCTGCCCATGGAGCTGTTCGCTGCCGTCGTCGGAGCCCTGATCGTCGTGATCACCTGGCCCTTCAAGCAAGCCATCGCGCTGTGCAAGGGCGCGTAGGCATTGCTTGAGCCTGCATTCCAGCACGGCATGATGCGCCTGTGATCGACGACACTGCCACTCTTGCTGATACCAGCCCGCGCATTCACGATGCGCGAGCGGCGTTGCAGCAATACTTCGGCTTCCGCGATTTCCTGGAAGGGCAAGAACGTGTCATCGGCGGCATCTTGTCGGGCCGCGATTCATTGGTGATCATGCCCACGGGCGGTGGCAAATCACTTTGCTACCAGTTGCCTGCGATGGTGATGAATGGTGTGACCGTCGTCGTCAGTCCGCTCATCGCGCTGATGAAAGATCAGGTCGATGCACTGACGCGACGCGGCATTCCCGCCACGCTGATCAACAGCAGCATCAGCATGGACGAGCAGATGCAGCGGCTCGATTGGTTGCGTGCGGGCGAGGTTAAGCTCGTCTATGTGGCGCCCGAGCGTTTCCGCAGCACCGCCTTCGTCAATGCCTTGCGCAGCGTGGAGATCGGCCTCTTCGCCGTCGACGAAGCGCACTGCCTCAGCCAGTGGGGCCACGACTTCCGCCCGGACTACATGCGCCTGCATGAGGTGCTGGAGCCGCTGGGCCGCCCGCAAGTCATCGCTCTCACCGCGACCGCGACCGCCGAGGTGCGCGATGACATCCTGAAGCACCTGAAGCTGCGCGAGCCCTTCGTCAGCATCAGCGGCTTCTCGCGTCCGAACCTGTCGCTCAACATCACGCACACGAAGAAGCAGGACGAGAAGTATGCGCGCCTGCGCTCGATCATCAACGACCACAAGACAGGGATCATCTACTGTGCCACACGCAAGCGGGTGGAAGAAGTCACCGCGCTGCTCGACGAATGGAACGTCAGCGCCATCGCCTACCACGGCGGGATGGATGAAAAGGGGCGCGAGCAGGCGCAGAACAAGTTCATCAGCAAAGACAAAGACGTCGCCATCGCCACCAACGCCTTCGGCATGGGCATCGACCGCTCGGACGTGCGCTTCGTCGCACACTTCGACGTGCCGGGCAGCATCGAGGCCTATTACCAGGAAGCCGGACGCGCTGGGCGCGATGGCGAGCCGGGCTGGTGCGAGCTGTTCTTCAACTTCGCCGACACTAAGACGCAGGACTTCTTCATCGACGGCAGCAACCCGAGCTACGAGCAGATTCGCGATGTGTATCAGTCGCTGCTCAACTCCGCCGACACGAGCTACGAGGTGCAGTCCAGCATCGAAGACATCGCCGACCGCGCTGGACTGAAGAACAGCATGTGCGTCAGCAGCGCGCTCAGCCATCTCGCCCGTGCAGGCTTCATCGAACGCTTCGACATTCCTGGCAAACGCATCCGTGGCACGCGACTGCTGCAACCCAAGAAGCTCGCCCGCGACTTGAAGATCGACCGTGTCGCCCTGGAAGAGAAGGCACGACGTGATCGCTCCAAACTGAAGTCGATGATCGAGTTCTGCTACGCCGACAAGTGTCGCCAGCAGATGATCCTCGAATACTTCGGCGAGGCCAATGCGGAGGTCTGCGGCACCTGCGATGCGTGTCGCGGCAATGGCGTCGTCACCGAGCGCGAAGGCACAGCGGAGGAAGTCACGATCCTCCGCAAAGCTTTGAGTGGTGTCGCACGCATGAGCACCAAGCACGCAGATGGCACCTGGGAAGGGCGCTTCGGCAAAGGCCGCGTCATCGCCATGCTCACTGGCAGCAAGTCGCGCGAGGTGCTGGATGCAGCCCTCGATCAACTCACGACCTACGGCTTGCTCAAAAGCGTGGGCAGCAACGTGCTGCACAGCCTGTTCATCGAACTGGAGAAGCTGCAACTCATTGAGGTGAGCCTGGGCGAATATCCCCTGGTCACCTTAACCGCCAAGGGAGCCGAGACCATGAGGTCTGGGGCGAACGTGCGCCTGCGCTGGCCGGCCTTGCATGAGAAGCAAAGCCCACTCAAACCCGGTGCCAGCGACATCGGTGCCGCCGCCCAGGAACTTGGTTTCGACGAAGCCCTGTTCGACAAAATGAAGCGCCTGCGCAGCGCGCTCGCCCAATCCGAAGGCAAGCCCGCCTACGTCATCTTCAGCAACGCGACGCTGGAGTTCCTCACGCGTTTAAAACCCACCACCATTGAAGCCGCCAAGAAGATTCGCGGCATCGGCGACGGCAAGGTGAACTCGTATCTGCCGGAGTTTTTGAAGCTGATCCAGCAGCATCGGAAATGAAACGGCAAAGCCTTTGGGCTGTGGAGGCACGTATCCGCATTCCAAGACGCTTGGCATCGAAATCACAGCGACCCAAACTTCCGAATGTAAAACACCGCAATCGGAGCCAGGCTCAAGGCCCCTGCGCCGACGGCATTCACGGCGAGTAGGTCTTGCATGACGATGGCTTCCACGATGAAGCTCAAGGCAATAAGCAGCGCGGTGCCGAGGACGAAGATGCAGAGCAGCGAAACGACGCTGCGAGAGGGCTGCACCCAGGCACCTTGCAGATCGAAGAACTGATGGGCGAGCAAAGCCAGGATGAAGATGGAGATGATGCTGATGTCCCCGATCATGGGCAGTGACTGATCGGCCACGATCACCCAGTCATACACGCCATGCGACAAGACCACGGCAACGAAGGTGCCGATGAAATGCTCGGCACGAGCAAAGCGGGTGCGGATCATTTCATAGAGCGCATGACCGGCCAGCGCCGTCCAGCCTGCGTGCATGAAATTGGCTGTCAACAGGCGCACGGCAGCAGCTCCGAAGCCCTCGCTCTGATAGTAGCTGGTGTTCTCCTCCAGCGCG
>CAXNNN010000520.1:0-3128 GCA_964203095.1 Verrucomicrobiaceae bacterium
GTTCCGGCTCCGCTCGGGGCTACGCCCCCTCGCTCCACCTGCACTACAGAACCTGTGTCGCGTCGCAAGCGTCTTGCATCAGCACGAAACCAAACGAAAATCACCCCACCATCCGCATGATGGTTTTAACGAATCAGCGGACATCCCCATTGACCCACAGCGCGTTCGGATTGGATATTGAACAGAGAGTGGTGACTCTCTTGTCACTTCGTGCTCGCGCTAAGCCGCTAGCAGAGGCTCGCCGCAGGGCAGTTCATCGGGCAAGGGCACAAACTCGCGGATTTTGTCCCACAGTTGGCCGAAATCCTTGTTCACATCCCCCGAGAGGCAGTCCGTGATCAGATCACCGGTTTCGGGGTAGCGCTTGACGACATCCTTGAACGAGAAGTCGGGCTCATAGAAGGCATAGACCAGCTTCCGCATATTCTCCACGCTCTTCCGGAGCTGCGCGCCGTAGTCTTCGAACCGCTGCGGCGACACATCACCGGCGACCAGCCCTTCATGCACGGCTTCCGCGACCATGACTCCACTTTTCAGCGCCAGCATGACGCCGCTGCTAAAGACCGGATCAAGGAAGGCGAAGGCGTCGCCTGCGAAGACCAAGCCCGGCGATGCGCAATGCCGAGTGTGGCGGGAATACTCGCTGGTCACCCAGAACTCGCCCGTGGACTCACCAGTGCTCAGGTGGTCCTTGATCCAAAGGTTCTCCTTGACCGCACGGTCGAACATGGCCTTGGGGTCCTTAACCCCGTCACGGGTCAGATATTTGCCCTCTGCCACCACGCCCACACTCACCATGTCGCCATGTTGTGGGATGTGCCAGAACCAGCCTTTCTCTGGGATGAAGGCCACGGTGGTGGCACCCTCGTCGATCCCAGGTTCGCGCTTGGAGCCTTTGTAATAGGTCCACACGGCAATCTTGTTCAGATACGGGTCCTTCACCCGCCAGCCCAGTTTATTGCCGGCAAAGGCTTCTTTGCCTGAGCAGTCGATTGTGATCGGGGCGGTGAAACGCAGGGCCTCTCCCGCCTTGTTCTTGGCCTCCACGCCCAAGATGCGACCGCCGTCTTTGATCAGCCCGGTGACCTCTGTCTCCTCCAGCACCCGTGCGCCCTTGGATCGGGCGTTCTCCATCAGCATTTGGTCAAACTCCGACCTCAGCACCTGCCAGCTCTGCGCCACGGTCTCGCGGTCGTAGCGATTGAAGAAATAGAACGGCTGCGAACTAGCGCCATTCGGTTGCACGAAGCTGACGCTGAACTTTTTCATGAAGTGCGACTTCTTCATGCGCGGTATTAGCCCCAGGCGCTCCAGCGGCTGAAAGGTGAAAGGAATGAGCGACTCCCCAATGTGGTAGCGGGGGAACTTCTCCCGTTCTAGCACCAGCACGCGGTGCCCATACTCAGCAAGGATAGCCGCCGTGCCCGTGCCCGACGGGCCGCCGCCGATGATGATGGCATCAAACGCTTCCGTGGTGCCTGTCGCCGCCTTGGAGTGAGAAAAGAATTCAGTGACCATGAGGCAACATAGTGCCGACAGGTCGCGCATGCCGCCAATAGCAGATTTGCATCATGCTTATGCCTGCCCGGTATCACTGCCGCTGATTTGTGACAAAGTTCTCGCTCCCCCGGCGTTCTGTGGCACTCCCATTGCAATCCATGAAGACCATTCTCCGCTGCCTCACCCTGTTACTTTTAGCCACGACCAGCCTGCGCGCACATGATGCCGAGGCACAGATGGCCGAGTTCGCCAATGCCTTCATCGGCTCGCTCAACGACGAGCAGAAAGCCAAGGCCAGCTTTGCCTTCGACGACGTGGAGCGCGAGAACTGGCACTTCATCCCCCGCGAGCGCAAGGGCCTGATCATGAAGGAGATGACCCCGCAGCAGCGCTTGCTAGCCCACGCACTCATGGCCAGCGGCCTAGGTTTCCGTGGTGTCATGAAGGCCACCACCATCATGGCCCTTGAAGAGGTGCTGTATCAAATCGAAGGAGCCGACGAGGCCAAGCGCGCTGCCGTTCGCGAGAAGCGCGACCCGGAAAAGTATTTCGTCAGCATCTTCGGCAAGCCCGATGCCAAAGGCACCTGGGGCTGGCGCATCGAGGGGCACCATCTGTCGATGAACTTCACCATTAAAGACGGCCAGTTCCTGCGTGCCACGCCCTCGTTCTTCGGGTCCAATCCTGGCGAAGTGCGCCAAGGCCCGCTCACGGGTCTGCGCGTCATGCACAATGAAGAAGAGCTGGGTCGCAGTCTGGTGAAGAGCCTGAATGAAGCGCAGCTCAAGAAAGCCCTCGTCGCTGTGGAAGCACCGAAGGAAATGATCACTGCCGCCGAGCACAAGGTCAGCCCGCTCACGCCTGAGGGCATCTCCGATGAAGACCTGACCGTGGAGCAGAAGGACATGTTGCAAAAGATCATCGACGAATACCTGGAGCGCCTGCGCCCCGAGATCGCCATCGACGCTGCCCAACGCATCCGCAAGAGCGGCCCGGTCCACTTCGCCTGGGCCGGTGGCAAGGAGCGCGGCCAGCCGCACTACTACCGCGTGCAGGGCAAGACCTTCCTCCTGGAATACGACAACGTGCAGAACGAAGCCAACCACGTGCACAGCGTTTGGCGCGACTTCGACGGCGACTTCGGTCGCGATATCCTGGGCGAGCACTACAAGGCCGAGCACCAGGCGAAGTAAGTCGCATTCATCGCGAATGCATAGCCCGCGAGCTGCGTCTATGCTCGCCCGATGACTCCTCCCACCGACACGATCCACCGCGCCCATGCAGGGCGTGTCGTCGTGTCGGGTAAAAAGCTGGCGAGGGTTCCGCACAGTCCCTGTGCGGAACCCTTTTCGCTCCAAGGCATCTCTTACGGCCCCTTCAAGCCTGGGCGAATGGAGGAATGCGTGGCCGCCGATTTCGCCACCATCCGCAGCCTGGGCTTCAACACGGTCCGCCTTTACGAGCTGCCGAGCGACGCGGTGCTGGCAGCGGCCAAAGATAACGGCTTGAAGCTGATCGTCGGCATCCCCTGGACCGACCACGTCGATTTCCTGCGCGAGAAGAAACTCCGCACCGAGATCCAAGCCACCATCCGCGCGGCTGCGCAGCGCTTCGGCAACGACGACACC
>CAXNNN010000521.1:0-3112 GCA_964203095.1 Verrucomicrobiaceae bacterium
AGCGCTCAGCTTCTTTGCCTGCCTTCTATTGCATCATCTGGGTTGAACGCCGTGTCGCAGGCCGTGCTGAGCCAGTTCCACGAAAGGATGCTACGCGCAAAGATGGAACTCGAACAAGAAGAGCCAGTGACCTACGCCGAGCAGAACGCTGAAGGGGCCGTGCCCGATCGTCATGCGTCTGCCCGTGATCCCCGACAGCCATCGCTCGTTGCCTGAACATCCTCAACTCTCGCCAGATGACTCAGAGCTACACCATCAATCGCGAAAAGGGCCAGTCGCTGCTGCAGCGCGTGGCCGACATTCCGGGCGTGCGACACGTGGCGATCCTGGACGCTGCGGGCCTCTGTCTTGCCCACACCGGTCATGAACCCGTGTCCACCATGCTGCTCACCGACTGGACAGTGATTGCCCGAGCTGCATTTTCAGCCTGCGATGATCTCGGTCATCGTTGCGGCGAAGGGCTCTGCCATGAATTCCTCCAAACACACAGCGAGGGTGGCACACCGATGCACTCGCTCACGCAGCGCATGCAGAAGCCGGGCGCTGGTTTCTCGGCCAACGACTCCTTTGCGCCATCGAACTGGTGGGCCGAGCAAAAGGCGGCGGCTCAGAAAAGCAAGCACCAGGTAGAGATTGTCGAGGCAGATGTCTTGTAGCGCTGGCCCGCAGTTTGCTGTTTTGCCCACCCACTGAGTGAGATGACGCTGATGGAACTCTCCACATCTAGGGTTTACAAGCCTCATGCCTCAGGGTTACACTCCTTCACCTGTCGTTCCTCCTAGACAGGTGAATAAACTCTCCCCAACACACCTGAACACATGGCCGAACTGATCTCGAAAGGTGGACCTCTGATTTGGCTGCTCCTTGGCTGCTTGGTGCTGGCCGTGGGCGTCTTTCTGGAGCGACTTTCGTATTTCCATCGTGCGGGTATGAACATCAGTGAGTTTTTGGCAGGGCTCGCAAGCCTGATCCGCCGCAAGAACTACGCAGAAGCATTGCAGGAATGTGTGGCGACGAGGGTGCCTGTGGGCCGTGTCATTCACGCTGCTCTTTTGCGCCACCACGCCCCCCGCGAGCACCTGAAAGAGATCGTCCAAGAGGCTGGCCAGCTCGAAGTGCCGCGCCTAGAGCGCTACCTCAGCATCCTGCACGCCATCGCCCACGGAGCCCCACTCATTGGGTTGCTGGGGACTGTCATTGGCCTGCTCGATAGCTTCACCAACCTCTCCGCAGCCAATGGAGTCGCAACCACGGCAGATGTTGCCCGCGGGGTGTATCAGAGTCTCATCACGTCCGGCATGGGCATCGCTGTCGCCATTCCAGCCTTCCTCTTCTATGCCTTCCTGAGCGCCAAATGTCGGCATCTGATGCACGACCTCGAGAGGGCTGGTGTGGAAATCGTGAATCTGATCGAGGACTCGCGCGAGGACCGCCAGATCATCTCCTTCCGCCAAGAACCTGCTCCAGCTCCCGATAACATCATCGAAGCTACCCCTGCGCTGAAAGCTGGCAGTGGTAAATCGCGTGGCAGCAAATCTTGATTCTCCCCGCGCGACTCTGCATGATTCGGAGCATGAAGCTCGTCAGCCATCTGCCGCAGAGCGGTGCCGCGCTCTACATCGCACCACTGCTCAACACAGTGTTGCTGTTACTGATTTTCTTTTTGCTTGGTTCTAGCTTCATCGTCCACTCTGGCGTCAATGTGCTGCTTCCAGAATCGTCCTCGCGGCTCTCGGGGTTCGAACAGGCACACCTGATTAGCATTCCTGCGGGCCCTGACGCCACGCTCTACTACGACGGCCGCAGCGTCACGCTCGACGACCTGCGCCAAGCGCTGGAGCAGGAGCGGACGGGCCATAAGCGAGCGGTGATTCACGGCGATCAACTCGCTCCCTATGGGCGCGTCATGGAAGTCAGCAGCCTAGCGCTAAGCCTTGGCTTCGAGATTGCTCACGCCACCACGCCCAACGAGCAACCGTGAAGCCCCCAACTCCACCACCGCCGGCACTGCTTTTTTCCTGGCGCGCGAAGGAGCGCCGAGGCTGGCGGTTGTTTTTGCTTGGTTTGGCGTCGATCCTTTTTGTGGGCGGCATTTTGCTCATGTTTCAGGTCGTGTATCCAGCCAATCGCCCGCTCACCCTGACCCCGCAGCGCATCTGGCTCCTGGACCCCAGCCTGCCAGGTGCCCGCCAAATCATTGCCTCCGCCGCTGACAGAGACTTTCTCATGCTTGGCAATGCAACCCCGGACGCCACTCTGCCTGCGCTCACCGGCCAAGCGCCAGTCTTTGCACCAAGTTTCAAGGGACGCGCCCTGCAAACCAAGGACTTTTTGGAGACGCAAACCGCTAACAGCACACTGCCACGGCTGTTTCGCCCACAATCCGCCATGCTTCCCTCCCGCCCACAGCGGGCCGAGCCCCTGATGCCTGCGCCCAAGGCGTATGCGCTGCGAGCGGTGGTCACCCAGGGCTTGAGGGATCGCCCCATCGTCCGCCCTGTCACTCTGATACCATCTACCTTACCAGCTGAAAAAGAGATTGCCTTCCAAGTCGCCATTGGATCCAAAGGGCAGGTCAAGCTAATCCTTCCGCTCACCGATGCCGCAGCACAAGCCGAGGCCTACCAAGCGCTCCGCCCACAGCTAGCGAGCCTTCGTTTCAGCGCCAAGCCCGACTCCGCCGTTGAGTGGGGCACGGTCACCCTTCAATGGCAGGAGGAACGTCCATGATCGGCGTTACTCTGGGCGAGCTGATGATCGTCTGCGTGGCGCTCGGTGTTTGCTTTGTCTCTGTCTGGTGGCTCGTGGCTGTAAGCCGAGTGCGTAAAGCCGAAAGCCGAAAGCACCAAGGTGTGATCACCTGTCGAATCTGTGGCGTGCGCTACGAAACCACGAGCAGCGACCTTTCCACCTGCCCCGCCTGCGGCACCCCAAACGAACTGCAGCCGCCGGGGGGTATCTGAAGCGCAGTCCGACAAGAAAATGCGCTTCCGTTAGAGCATTTTAAATAATAATGTGGAATAGATCTGCGAGAGGTGTACAAGCAAGCATGGCCGCACTCTCTCTTGATCTCCGTCAACGCATCATCAGCACCTGCGACCGGGGGGAGGGC
>CAXNNN010000522.1:0-3110 GCA_964203095.1 Verrucomicrobiaceae bacterium
CAGGTGGTGCATCGGCTTTGGACCTTGCGCACGGTGAAGCTGGGGAAGGAACCGCTGATCGCCCATGTGGGCGTGCTGCCTGCTTTGCCGGCCCACCACGCCGATCTCGCCGCCATCGCGGATCGGCGAGATGAGCCAACGGTGTCGCACGACGAGTTTGTCCGCAGCCTGAAAGCCGATGGCCTCCTACCGGCTTGAATAGCGCAAGACCACGCGCAAAGACCTGCGCGGCATTCCGCAAACGCAGGAGGATAGACCTCCGGTCTGTCGATGGCTTGAGGCTTTCCAGCCTGAAGCTCCCCTTCCTTTGGGCTGAAAGCCCCAAGCCGATGACGGGCCAGAGGCCCATCCTCCCCTGGCTAACATCGGTTTTCGGGAGTTCTCGTATGAGGTGTTCGATGACTTGGTGCTGATTGAGGTCGTTCGCGTGGCCATCGCCGCGACGTGTATCGTGATTGACCCACGGCGCTTCGGCTCTACTCTGCTCGCCCAACTTTTTCATCACCATGAGCGCCCCCCAGTCAGCCATTTCTCCACGCCGCGACGAAGACTTTCCCGAGTGGTATCAGCAGGTCGTGCGTGCGGCCGACCTAGCCGAGAACAGCGAGGTGCGCGGTTGCATGGTGATCAAGCCCTGGGGCTATGGGCTGTGGGAGAACATCCAGCGCTACCTCGATGCACGCTTCAAGGAGACCGGGCACAGCAATGCTTATTTCCCCCTACTTATCCCGCTGAGCTACCTGGAAAAGGAAGCGCAGCACGCGGAAGGCTTTGCCACCGAATGCGCGGTGGTCACGCATCATCGCCTGGAGGCCCAGAAGCAGCCGGACGGCAAGACCAAGATGATTCCCACCGGCAAGCTGGAGGAGCCCTTTGTCATTCGTCCGACCAGCGAAACGATCATCGGTGCCGCCTTCGCGCGCTGGGTCGAGAGCTATCGCGACCTGCCCCTGCTGATTAATCAGTGGGCCAACGTCATGCGCTGGGAAATGCGCCCTCGCTTGTTTCTGCGCACGGCGGAGTTCCTATGGCAAGAAGGCCACACTGCGCATGAAACCGCCGAGGAAGCGATGGTGGAAACCAAGCTGATGCACCAGGTGTATGCCGACTTCCTGCGCGACTTCCTCGCCATCCCAGCCATCGCAGGCGAAAAGACACCTCGCGAGCGTTTCCCTGGCGCGCTGAACACCTTCACGGTAGAAGCAATGGTGCAGGATCGGAAGGCGATCCAGGCGGGCACATCGCACTTCCTGGGGCAGAACTTTGCCAAGGCCGCGAACATTGAATTCCTTGGTCGCGACAACAAGAAGCAGTTCGCGTGGACTACTTCCTGGGGGGTCAGCACACGCACCATTGGCACGTTGGTCATGGCGCATGGCGACGACGATGGCATCATGCTGCCACCACGCGTGGCCCCACAGCAAATCGTTATCTTGCCAGTCACACCGAAGGCCGACACGCGCGATGCGGTGATCGATTCCTGCGAGGCACTGGCCAAGACGCTGCGCAGCCACACCTTCGGCGGCGAGGCGATCCGCGTGCATGTGGACAAGCGCGACCTGCCCGGCGGCGCGCGCAACTGGGAGTGGATCAAGAAGGGCGTGCCACTGCGCGTCGAGATGGGACCCCGCGACATCGAAGGCCGCACCGTCATGGTCGGCAAACGTCACGAAGGTGCCAAGGCCAAGGAACTGATGAAAAAGGAAGACTTCCTCCAGACCGTGGAAGACATCCTCGCGCAGGCACAGAAGGCCTTGCTGGATCGCGCGATCGCGTATCGCGAGGAGAACACGAAGAGGCTGGAGAGCTTCGACGAGTTCAAAGCATTCTTCGCCGACCAGCCCGGCATGTCGGGTGGTTTCGCGCTTATGCACTGGGCGGGCGATGCGGATGACGAGGACAAGCTGAGCAAGGAATTTAAGACGACGATTCGCTGCATCCCAATGGGCGATGAGTATGCCGAGGAGGGCACCTGCTTCTTCACCGGCAAGCCGAGCACACGCCGCGTCATCTTCGCCAAAAGCTATTAAACCAGCCCTATGTTTCCCGACCTCCTCGCCGCTCTCGATCTCTTTGCATCGATCAAGGAAGCCTTGCCCGTCATCCTCGGACTCATTGTTATCGAGGGCCTGCTCTCAGTGGACAATGCGCTCGCCATCGCTGCCATGGCTTCGCACCTGGATGAGAAGAAGCGAGCGCTGGCCATGAACATCGGTTACATCGGTGCCTACGGCTTCCGCATCATCGCGCTGCTTGTGGCTTCCTGGATCATCGACAACATGTGGGTGAAGCTCGCCGGGGCGCTGTATCTGGTCTGGCTCATGTGCGCGCACTTCGCTAGCCAAAGGGAAGCGGTCGGCGAGGAAGGCGAGGCATTGAATGTGCATCACCGCACCTTTGCTGGCACTATCACCATGATCGCGCTGATGGACCTGAGCCTAAGCGTGGACAATGTGGTGGCCGCCATCGCACTGAGCCCTGACAAGCTCTGGCCCGTGTATGTCGGCGTGACGATCGGCATCATCAGCCTGCGTATCATCGCCGGCTATGCGGTGAAGATGATCGAGAGATATCCGATCCTGGAGCACACCGCTTTCATGCTCGTCGGCTACGTCGGCCTCATGCTGCTGGTGGAACTAGAACTGCATGTGCACTTCGACAAGGTCGTGAAGTTCATTGGCATCGTCGCGCTGTCGGGGCTGAGCATTCTTTACTCGCAAAAGCCCGGCCTGCGCGCCGTGCTCCTGCCTGTGCTGCGCGTGTTGCTGCTGCCCATGGAGCTATTCGCTGCGGTCGTCGGAGCCCTGATCGTCGTGATCACCTGGCCCTTCAAGCAAGCCATCGCACTGTGCAAGGGCGCGTAGGGTGGCATTGTGGCCGGTCCGACGGGGTGAGACGTGGAAAAGTAGAGAGGTTGAGAAGATGTCCACCGACTATCCTCTCGACCTCTCACATCTCTACCCATCCACTGGCTGACATGAATCCCCACCCAGTGCTTGAGCCTGCATTCCAGCACGGCATGATGCGCCTGTGATCGACGACACTGCCACTCTTGCTGATACCAGCCCGCGCATTCACGATGCGCGTGCAGCGTTGCAGCAATACTTCGG
>CAXNNN010000523.1:0-3106 GCA_964203095.1 Verrucomicrobiaceae bacterium
ATTCATGATGCAGGCCGTCGCACGCAGACCTTCAGCGGCGCGGTGGATGAGGCGCGATTCGTTGCGCAAGCGATGAGCGCAGCGGACATCGCGGCGACTTATCAGCCGGTGACGACCACGCATGAAATCCCGAAGGCCATCCTGGCCGAAACGCCGCTGTGGGATGCCCAAGTGAAGCTGCCGAAGTCTGCGGACTTGCCCGTCCTCGATGGAGTGGAGTTTCACGTCATCAAGAAAAAGGCTCCCGACGTCGATGGCGCGAAGTGGACACTCGGTGTCGGGCTCGCGTGGCACCAGGGGCGGCTCTTCGCGTCTTACGGCTTCAACAAAGGCGATGAAAACACGCCCACCGAGGAGGCGCATGTGCGCGTCAGCGACGACGCCGGGAAAACCTGGAGCGCGCCGGTGGTGATGGATCAGGGCGAGGGCAATCTCGGCGTCAGCCACGGCGTCTTTCTCTCGCACGGGGGCCATCTCTGGGCCTTCATGGGCGCGTTCTACGATCACTTCCAGCGCACGCACACCCGCGCCTATTGGCTCGATGAAACGACTGGCCAGTGGCAGGCCAAGGGGACGGTGCTTAACGATGGCTTTTGGCCGATGCAGGAACCGCAGAAGATGGCCGATGGCAATTGGATTATGGCTGGTGCCCGCGTCGCGAAGGGGTATGATTTCAGCGGCGATCCGCCTGCGGTGGCGATCAGTCATGGGGACGACTTCACGAAGTGGGACCTCGTCGTTCTGCCTCTCGATCGTCGACTGCGAAGCGTCTGGGGCGAGTCCACCGTGATCGTGAAAGGCAGGCACATCACCAACATCTCGCGCTACGGCGGCAAGGCGCTCGCGCTCATCGCCACCAGCGACGACTTCGGCCGCACCTGGAGCACGGCGCTCCCCTCGAACCTACCCATGGCGACGAGTAAGCCCTACGCGGGCACCCTCAGCACTGGTCAGCGCTACCTCGTCTGCACCACCACCGCCGACACCGGTGGCAAACGCTCGCCCTTGACCATTGCTGTCAGCAAGCCGGGCGAATCCGTCTTGAGCCAAGTCTTCGTCATCCGCCGCTCCCTCTTCCCCGAAGGCCCGGGCGTCTCCAGTGAACGCGCCGACTTCAGCTATCCCTACGCCATCGAGCACGAAGGGAAGCTCTATGTCGGCTACACGCACAAGAGCCATGCGGCGAACGAGCTGGCGGTGATTCCGGTGGAGAAGCTGAAGACCAAGTAAGCCCGTCGGGACTTGAGCTTGGGTGAACCTAAGGTTGGTTCACGCCTTCAGCAGTTCCAGCAAGCTCACCGCACCACCTTCGCAATCTCCTCAAACTTCTCGCTGCTCGGCATCACGAAGAGACACTTGCCGCCGCTCCGGGATGCCCACACGGCCCCCACGGCAGCTTTATCTGCCGCCTCGTGCAACAGATACGCTCCTTTGTATTCCACCACGAGAATGCGCCCATCGTTAAGTTGGCAGACAAAGTCAGGGTAGAACCGATCTCCCGAGGTCTGGAGCTTGAAGGATGACTTCTTTTGCGACAAGTTGCATATCCAGAACTTCAACTCGGGCATGTTGTCGATGTAGCCCGCGCATTGGAATTCTTCCGTCAGCTTGCCATCGGCGCGCTTCTCACGCAGCTCGCCGGGTTTCGCACCGAAGTAGTGTTTCTTGAACTGATGCCCGCCCTCGTAGAGCCAGCTTGGTTCATAGCTGATGTTAGCAAAGTTCACTGCCCGCTCTTCGGACACCACCAGTTCAGAGGAAGGCAGCAGCCATTGCTTGAAAGCCTCTTTGCGCTCGATGTCGCGGTGTTCCTGAATGCGGTCCTCGATCTGATCACGCAGACGGAAGCGGTCCAGCGCTAGCGTTGAGACATCGGCGATGCCAAACTTGGCCATCAAGCCTTGGATGACTTTGCGCAGATACGCCGCGCTCTCGGCGCTGGTGATGTCCGTGTGGTCGATGTGCGCATCCAGCCAACCGATCAGCATTTCTATCGTCCAGTCACTCGTGCCCGAGAGCTGCAGGACCTGCTGATGCAGTGCGCCCACGAAGTCTTCAGGTTCCGATTCTTCCAGGGTGAAGGTTTCCACTTCGCCCTGCTTGTTCACGTCCACCTTGCCAGCTTTCCCGGTGGGGCGTTTGGTCGGGTCATAAGTCTCCGCCAGTGCGCCATCCTTGGTGCTTACCGTCGCGCTGCGTGTCTCCTGAAGACTGCACAGCACATAGCCAAAGGGGCAGTCCCAGCCCTCCCGCAGTTTCTGCACCGTGATGATATGCCGCACCTGGCACTTCGCTGTGTTGATAATGCCCGCGATGTTTTCCAGCTCTTCTTTGCCGCCCGTCGAAATCTTGATGTGAACCTTGTCGATCCCGTATTCCGCTGCCAACTGTTCACGCAGCGGCTCGCAGGCATCCACACGCTCGGCTTGGATCAAAAGAATGGGCCGCAGGTATTCGCCCGTCGCTTGAGATTCCGCCACCGCCAGCCGCTCAAGATCATTGCGCAGAGTCAGGGCATCAGACAAGAGTTGCTCCTTCTGGGTCGGATGCCGGGTGCTCACACGCAGCGGCAGCTTCACCATGTTCTCGGCTTTCAGTTCGGCAGCGGAGACTCGGTGCAGCACGGTCGATGGCAGGTTCGCCACCTTCTCCTTATCCACGATCACCGTGCCACCCGTCGAGGGAGTCGCGGTGAACTCAATCACGCAGCTCGGCTTGAGCGCTCCCAGCGCCGTGTAGGCGAGCGGCGTGCGCGCATTGTGCGCCTCATCCACGATCACGATGGGCCTGCGCAGACGCAGCGCGTTTACCAGCGATGGCTTCGGCTTACCATCCGCACCGGGAAAAAGGTCCGCCACCTGATCCGCAGGCACATTGAGCAGATGCTCGGCAAAGACACTGTTCTGGTCATAGACCTTCCGCCCCGTCGGGTCTTCGACTCGGAATGCCTGAATCGTGGAGACAATCACTACCGTGGCACCATCCGCCGTCGCTCGGGAGAGATTCAGTGCCTCGTCGATCCGCATCACCTCCACCGGCCCGCCGCATGCGGCATCCAGCGCCCGGCGGTAAAAGTGGCGTTTGTCCCGCAGCGCTTCCACCGTCT
>CAXNNN010000524.1:0-3104 GCA_964203095.1 Verrucomicrobiaceae bacterium
TCGTGCAGTTCGCCCAATAGGCCAGCGGCTTTGAACAACTCCGGAAGACTGTGTAGTGGCCGACTCGCCAGCCCCGGCTGGCAAGCGGCTTCAGAGATCGCGTTCATGAGCGCCATCCCGTCCCTGGGAAGCTAGGCAGCTGCTGATAAGGGGATGTGCGCAGGCGGTCATGGCGGCCGTGATCGTCGTTGCGGCGTACAGGCTGGATGCCGTCGTGGCGCTCATGGCGCACGCCATAATAATAGCGACCGTCGTGGTAATACCGGTTGCTGTAGGTCTGCCCGTGATCATGGAAGGTGCCGCTCTCATAGCGCCCGCCAGAGTAATAGCGCCCTCCGTGGTAGTAGGCATCCCCTCGGTAGCTTTGAGGCAGCGCCGCATAAGTTCTGTAGCTGGAAGCGGAGGCGGAGTAGCGTGGGCTTGCTGGGTAGTCGGCAACGACGCATGAGGACAAGGGCAAGCCCAGCGCAAGGGACAGCAGGGACAGGGATCTGTTGTGTTTCATAGGTCCATGGTTAACCTTTGGAGCCTCTCGTCACCATGGGGCGAACACCCCCTTTCACTGACTACGCCGAGAACCAGGACGTAGTCACCTCCACTCACGCGTAGGTGAGCTGCCCCCGTGACGAAGGCAGCGACCGGAAACTCGTGGAGCGATACAGCACCTGCGCCGCCTCACGGCTTGCCGAAATGTCGTTGGCACCTGCCTTGCGGAAGATCTCCTTTGCCTGCTCAATTTGCTCATGACGGTCAACCTGAACAGACACCAGCGTGCGCCCCTCCAATGTCCGTGACGCATAGAGCAAGGCCTTCTCCCACGGAATGCCTTGGTTCAGTAGACCTTGCGCGACGTCGCCGAACATCTCGATCATCGGGCCGATGGCGAAGAGTATCGAGATGTCGCGAACGGGAAATGCCTCACTCTTTAAACGCTGGAGCACCTGCTCAGCCTGGAGGTTCGAGTGAGCAATGCAGCAAACCAAGTGTGATTTCATAGAGGTATAAGGCGCTAGTTCAGGCTCTCCGCTGAGCGTCATTCATCGTTGGTGAGGATGACTTTCAGCGCCGACTGCTCCGCTGCGTGAGCGAAGGTTTCATAAGCACTAATGGCCTGGCTAAGAGCGAAGTGATGAGTGATGAGCGGCCGAGCGTCTAGCCGCCCGGACACGATCGTCTTGAGCAGTAGGCCCGTGCTCACCGCATCAACCAAGCGGGTGGTGATGGTGATGTTGCGCGACCATAGCCTCTCCAAATGCAGAGGCACGCTCCGGCCGTGCACACCCACGTTGGCAATGTGACCACCCGCCGCGATGATGGCCTGGCACAGCTCGAATGTCTCCGGCACTCCCACAGCCTCAACCGCCACATCCACGCCGTTACCGAACGTCATAGCCATCACCTTCTCGGCAGCGTTGTCACGCTTGGTGTTGATCAACTTTGTGGCACCTAGCTTCCGAGCGGTGTCTAAACGATGGTCGTCCTGGTCGATCATGATGATGTCGCCCGGCGCATAGAATTTAGCGGTCAGCAGAGTTGCCAAGCCGATGGGCCCAGCCCCTACGATCGCTAGCACATCGCCCGGCTTCACACAGCCGTTCAGCACACCGCATTCATAGCCAGTCGGCAAGATGTCGCTCAGCATGACCACGGAGTCTTCATCAGCCCCCACTGGAATGTGGTGCAGGCTGGTGTCCGCCCAAGGAATGCGGACAAACCCAGCCTGCGTGCCGTGGATTGTGTTCCCCAGAATCCAGCCGCCATCCTCACAATGCGAGCACATGCTACGACGGCAGAAATCGCACCGCCCGCAGCTTGTGATGCAAGAGATCAGCACTCGATCCCCTGGGCGGAAGCGGGTGACACTGTCACCCGCACTTTCCACCACGCCAATGCCTTCATGCCCCAGCACGCGGCCTTCACTGACAGTAGACACATCCCCTTTGAGAATATGCAGGTCAGTGCCGCAGATGGTGGTCTTGGTCATGCGGACCACGGCATCCGTGGCCGACTGTAGCTCGGGCTTGGGCACATCTTCCCAGGACTTCTGTCCGGGACCTTGATAGACAAGGGCGTTCATAATGAAGGATGTTAGAGTTCAGCCTGCTCGTGCGCTTCGACGAACCAAAGGTTCATGTCGGCACCGCGCGACACTTGAGTGAAGATGTCCGCGCTGTCTGGATCCTTCAGCGTGGTGCACAGCTCGATCGCCTTGCGAATCAGCTCGCCGTAGAAGGCGATAGCGTGCGCCAGCCCGGCGACGTGTTTAGTGCTGCTGGTGATGTCCAGCGGGTATTCGGGCAGGCTGGATTCCTTGGCTGCCACGCGAATGGTGCCGCAGGCAATGCCACCGAGTTGAACAATGCGTTCCGCGATGACATCCACGTAGGTTCCTGCGTCGTTATACACCTTGTCGAACAGCTCATGCAGCGCGATAAAGTTGTGCCCCTTCACGTTCCAATGTGCCTGCTTCGCTTGCATCATCAGATCGATTGAGTCAGCCAGTCGTTCCTGCAACAGGGCGGCCACCTCGATTCTGACTTTTTCCGGCAGGCTATTCCGCGTATGTGTGAATTTTTTCTTCATATCCCCTCGATAATCGCCCGCCAGAGCGCATGCCATGGGGTGAACACCCCAAATTGGCACGACTACGACTCAACCAAGATGCCCGTCGCCCATGACCTTCAGTTCAGGCTGAGCTTGAGCCCCACCAAACCAGTGCGACACATCGCGCTCCGGCCATGCCATGAGTTTGAGACTCAGCGCCACTGCGGCATGCCTCGACCACTGAATGGATTCCCTTTTCAAGCGCTCCTCACCGGGAATACGGACGCATTCATCCTCCGGCATTTTGCCAGTCGTGTTCATGAAGTTCGCAGGGTCGCCCCAAGGTTACGACCCACATCGTCGGAGAACAGAAGCCATCGGGACTGGACAGCGAAGCACACGAATGCACGCGCTCGACTCTCTTCAAAGGTGTTGTAAACGAACATGACAAAGTCTCCCAAAGTCATCTCCCTCTGCTGGTGATTAGCGATCATGCTCTACTCGATACCCGACGCAGCGGAGCACATACCATGGGGTTTTCACCCCAACTCCTGACTTAA
>CAXNNN010000525.1:0-3087 GCA_964203095.1 Verrucomicrobiaceae bacterium
AGAGCCGAAGTAAACCGTGACCACGTAGAAGGTCGTTTCGGTAGAGCCATACAAGATGGCCGCGGTGAACTTCAAAGCTTCGCTAGAACCTGGATTGGCCAAGATTTCATTCAAGATGCCCAGCGATCCTGAGCCACTGAGGGGACGCATCAGGGCGAGTGGCAACAAGTCGATGGGAAAGCCGAGGAAATTCAGCACCGGACTCAGCCAGTAGCCAAGGATGAGCAACATACCGGAGCCTTTGAACATGGCCAGCGCGGCCAGCATGGCCACGAGGAAGGGCATAATGCGGGTGGCCACGTTGAAGCCTTCCTTCGCGCCTTCGACGAACTCCTCATACACCTTCACACCGCGTGCGGCGGCGACCCCGACGGCAATGAGCAGGATGGCGGGCAGGGCCAAGGTGGATGCGCCATTGAACCAATGCCGCCACAGGGGCTCCTCGGCGTTGAGGGCGGTGGGCGTGGCTGGCGCTGCGACGGTGGCGGAAGTCTTTTGGGCTTGAGCTTGGTCAACCAAGGACTGCAATCCCGTGCTCTGTAACAGGTCGGCCCTCGCTGTTTTGGGTCCAAGCTCGAGATAGCCGATGCCGAGGAAGGCAAGCAGCAGTGCCCAGAGCAAGAGCTTGCCACGCATGCTGATGGCGGGAGTTGCTTCCGCCTTGCTCTCAGCGGCAGCCTCGACTTCACCCACGTCCTCCGACTTCACGCCGAAGGCGGGCAGGCCTTGCAGCAGCTTGCTGGCGAGGATGGCCATCAGCGTAGCGCAACCCGTCGCGATGATGGTCGGCAAGATCACGCGATACGGTCCGGGCACGCCAGCCGCTGAAAGGTAAGCGATGGAGGACGTGGGCAGCAGCGAAAAACCGGCAGTGTTAAGCGCCAGGAAGAGACACATTGCATTCGTCGGCGTGCGCTTGGCGGGGTTCAGCTCTTGCAGATGACCCATGGCCTTAAGGCCGAGAGGCGTGGCGCTGTTGCCCAGGCCCAGCATGTTGGCACTGAGGTTCATGATCATTGCTCCTGTGGCAGGATGATCAGCGGGCACCTGCGGGAAGAGCAAACGCATGAGCGGTGACAGCGCGCGCGACACCAATGCGAGCACGCCCGCTTTCTCGATCAAGCGCAGCACGCCGAGCCAAAACATCATCATGCCCGCCAGTGGCAGCGCGATGTTCATGACTGCTTTTTTGCAATCGGCCAACGCCAGTTCGATCACGCCATCGGCTCCGGCGAGTTTACCCAGCAGACCGGCCACGAGCAGTCCGCCAATGACCAAGAAGGCCCAGATGTTGTTCAGCATGAGTTCGGATTGAAGGCGTAGCCCCGCGAGGTTGCAAGCACTCATCAAGAGATTGCAGCCCCGCGACAACGGCTTTCGCCCATGAGCATGTCGGTGCGCGAGTCGCCGAGCTGCTCACACCAGCTTCACGTAGCAAAGACCTGGCAAGGGCCGCACGAGCCGCTTCATTTCCAAGCGCATAAGCGTGGACGAGACCGTGTGGCTGGGCAGTCCCGCGCGGGCGCTGATTTCGTCGATGTGCGTTTGATCCGAGCCGAGAGCCGCAAAGACCTTCTCTTCATCGGGTGACAAAGTGACCGTCAGCGTGGGGGCCTCTGTCTTGGGGGCGCTTGGTGCTGTGGGGAAGAGCACCATCAGGTCGTCGAGAATCTCGCCGCCATCCACGACCAGCTTAGCGCCCTGCTGGATCAGCCGATTGCAACCCGCAGAGGTGGGCTTGTCAATGTTGCCCGGCACTGCATAGACCGTGCGCCCCATCTCCAAGGCCTGCCCGGCGGTGATCAGTGATCCGCTGCGCAACGGGGCCTCCACGACCAGCAAGCCGGAGCACCAGCCAGCGACAATGCGATTGCGTAGAGGGAAGCTCTGCTTGTCGGGCGGATAGTCGACGGGGAACTCGGTCACGACGGCGCCCTGGCTGGCGATGCGTTCTGCCAGTGCCTGGTTTTCGGGCGGATACAACTGGGCCATGCCTGCACCGATCACCGCGACGGTGCGGCCTTTGGAAGCCAGCGCACCTTCGTGTGCTGCTGTATCGATCCCGCGTGCGAGCCCGCTGACCACGGTGTAGCCCGCATACGCCACTTGGAAGCTCATCTTCTTGGCGCAGTTCAAGCCGTAGATCGTTGCCTGGCGTGAGCCGACCACGCCAATCGCATGGCGGTCACGCTCCGTGAGCTGGCCCCACACATACAATACCAGAGGCGGCGCATGAATCTCTTTCAGCAAGGGCGGGTAGAGATCGTCTTCCTGAGTCAGCAAGGTGAGCTCCATCTCTCGGATGCGCCGCAGCTCGCGCGCGAGGTCGACGGTGCTCTCCCAGCCAGTGATTGCGCCCGCGAGGTCTCGGCCAAAGCCATGCACGGCGGCAATCTCGTTGGTCTTTGCGGAAAGGATGCGCTCCGGGCTGCCGAATACCTCCAGCAGCCGCCGCACACGCACCGGACCGATGCCGGGCAGCAGGTTCAGAGCAAGGTAGGCTTCGGTGCGGGTCATGGCTCGGTATTCACGCGGTGGCGTGCGGCACAATGACACGCGAAAACGTTAACACCTAGCGTTTTTTGCTTAAGCCCGTTTCACTTCTTCCAGCGCTTGCTTGATGTGACCTTCGTGCACCTCATGGCTGACGAAGGCCTCGCCGAGCTTCTTGATCAGGACGAAGCGGATGCTGCCTTGGACGAACTTCTTGTCCATCTTCATGCGGCGCAGGATGTCCTCATCGCTCAGACCCTCAGGCACCTTCAGGGGAAGGTTGAAGGCGGTCAACGCTGAGCGTATGCGGTCGAGTTCGCGCGAGGTCAGGTCGCTGCTCATCGTAGACAACCAAGCGGCAGCGCTGAGGCCAATGGAGATCGCCTCGCCATGCAGGAGCACGCCATAACCAGCGGCAGACTCAATGGCGTGGCCGAGGGTGTGGCCGAAATTCAGAATGGCGCGGGTGCCCGTGCGTTCGAACTCATCGCTTTCTACGACGGAGGCTTTGATGGAGATGTTGCGGCGGATCAGGGCGGTCAGGTCGCCCTTGCCAGCCGCGATCTGTTCGATGGCGTCGAACATGGACAGGTC
>CAXNNN010000526.1:0-3084 GCA_964203095.1 Verrucomicrobiaceae bacterium
AGCAGCGCGATGCCATAGTCGGTCTCCTCGCCCAGCTCTTGCACCCAGCGGAGGATCGTTTGCGCGGCTGGCACCTTGGGGAACCGTTTGGCTACGAGCTTTAGCAAATCAGAGCGTGTCGCCACATTCATGAGCAGCGCAAGGAAGAACCGGTGCTCAGGCTCGGCCACCGAGCTGCGCATGTTCTTGATCATGTCTCTCCGCACACCTTCCTCCAATGTGATGGCCACACCGCTGGCCAGCTTGCCATGTCTTTTGCGGAACAGAGCTAGCGCCGCCGTCCAATGCTCCAACTCACGCAGTCGCGCCATACTGTTTTGCAGGATGAAGAAGCCGCGCTCGAAGTCCAGTGAGCTGATCATCTCGCGCACCAAGGCGACGTAATCAGGCGAGTCCGTATGCTCCAGCACGTCCAGCACTTGCTTGCGACGCATGGTAAGCGTGTCGCTGTGCATCGGGTCGATGGCAAGATGCGGCGGCAGGTAGTTGAACTGCGGCCCGGTGCCTGGATCATGCTGGGTGCGCACCACCACGGTGACGGAGGGCGAGTCCAAATGGAAGAGCGAGTGAATGCAGGACGGCCCGGAGATGATCGGCACCGTGCGCCCGGTCTCCAGCAGTTCGATGTTCTTCATCTGCACATCGCCCACTCTCAGGTGCGGCGTGATGGACTGCCCGTTCTCGAACCCGTAGTGCGCATGAATGCTGGAGCCGTGCATGACATGAAACGCACCCGAAAACTCATGCTGGTGTATGTCCGTGGTGCCATCCATCCAGAACAGCAGCTGAATGTAGAAGCGTGGATGGTCATACGCGATGATCTCCGGCTGACCAAAGCCAGACTGCGATTGCAATGGCTGCTCGTCATTCAGCAGGAACTCCCGCATCAGCGCCGACAGCTCCATGTGCTTGGCAGGCGGACGCTCATCAAGGGCCGTCTTGGCAATGCTTGGGAACTTCTCCAGCGAGAAGTTCACACGCTTCCAGCGCTCTAATACGGTGCTGCCAAGGTCTTTGAAAAAGGAATCCATGGGCATTCATCCACCAAGCCCACGCTCGCTACAAGAACCAATCCTTGCATCGCTGCCATGCCACGCTCCTTTCGATCATGAAACCATTCCTCACCATTGCCGAAGCCCGCACTGCCGACGGTGCCAATCTTTCGCTGCATGAGCGCGATGGACACTACTTCCTCCGACTGAACAACCAGCCCCTCATGGGCACCAGCGAGACGGAATCCGAGACGGTGCTGGCCGAGCGTGCCTGCGCAAGGCTAAAGGGCGATCAGCCAGTGCGTGTGCTCATTGGCGGCCTGGGCTTTGGCTTCAGCTTGAAGCGTGTGCTGTCCCGTCTCGGCCCACCTGCGGTGGTGCAAGTGGCCGAACTACTGCCCGAGGTGGTCGCCTGGAATCGTGAATACCTGCGCGAACTGAATGGCGCACTGCTCGACGATCCACGCGTGCAGGTCAGCATCGCCGATGTGTTTCAGCTCATCTACCGAGCGCCTAACGGTCACTACGACGCCATCCTGCTCGACGTGGACAATGGCCCCATCGCCATGGTGCACGGGGGCAATGCCCGCCTTTACCAAAGCCGTGGCCTCGCCGCCATCATGCGCGCGCTGAAGCCCGGCGGTCGTGTCGCCTTCTGGTCTGCCAATCAGGATACTGTCTTCGCCAAGCGGCTCACGCTCGCCGGGTTCACGGTGAACATTGTCGCTGCCAAAGCCCATCCTCATGCGCGCCGCGAGGCTCACACCATCTTCGTGGCCGACCGAAAGAAGGTATGAAGCGCTGCATCATAGCGATTGCCCAATGATCAAACGTGACCTAGAACCGAAAGCTCAAACACGACTTAACGAAGACGCCATCATGAAATCCAACGACGCAAAGAAAGAGAAGAAAAAGGCTCCCCTCAAGACTGCCAAGGAGAAGAAACTCGCCAAGGCGGAGAAGAAGAACAAGCGCTAGGTCACTCCTCAACGCCCTTCTTTGATGAGTAAGCCTACCTGCCCGATGTGTGAGATGGACGACCTGTCCAAGCACGCCGATCACTATGAATGCATGACCTGTGGGCAAGAGTGGCCCATCGAAACAACTGCCGACGAGCCCGATGCGGAACGCGTTGTCAAAGATGCGTATGGCAATGTGCTGTTCGATGGAGACGTCGTGGCCATGATCAAGGATCTGAAACTCAATGGCACCTCTCAGGTGCTCAAGGTGGGAACCAAGTCCAAGCCCATCCGAGTGGTCGATGGCGACCACGAGATCTCCTGCAAGATGGACGGCCTAGCGATTGGTTTGAAGGCCTGCTTTGTGAAGAAGGTGCTGAGCTGAGTCACCGACTCGGCAGTGACTGTGCGCGACTAATTACCGGTCATGCGCGCAGCACTGCCGGTGATTGCCGTTCTACAGACGGATCGAGAACCTGGGGCAATCACGGCTCCTTTTTCTTCACCGTATACTTGGACGGCGAACGCTCAAAAGCCGACATGCAGTCGGAGCAGCAAAAGGCAATGAAGCCCTGGGGCGATTTGACGCGATAAATGGGGCGTGCGGATTTACCATCGACCGGGCAGACATCATTGATCGGCCAAGCGGCAAGTAACGTGGTAGCGGTCAAGAGGCTCAGAAGCAGGGGCACAAGAGTTGCTTTCATGGATTGGTTATGGGTTGGTATTCATGGCATCCAACGCACGACCACGCGCTCCTTGCAGTTGATGATAAAACGTGCTCAAGGAAGAGCAAGCCAAGCTCAGCCTCCGGTGGGATTCGCCACCCAAGAGCCAGGTTAGAGGCAGGCAATAACCTGCCGCCCGCCCACGTAACTTCTGGCACATGTGCTCACTCTCCCGCCTACTGCACCGTTATCTCTCTGCATCAATGATGCTGACTGCCGCACTAACGATTTCTGCCGCTGAGAAGACGGTCGACCGGGGAAGTGTCCGTGTGATCGTTAAAACATAAGTGCGGATGGTTGGCGCTCCAACGACAGGTTGGAGCGGTCTTGAAAGAGAACACAACCAACCATCCGACATGAAAAACAGAGCATCAAAACAGACAGAAGAGCAAGCAGAGAACGAAG
>CAXNNN010000527.1:0-3066 GCA_964203095.1 Verrucomicrobiaceae bacterium
AAGTTTATCGGCGTGAACCAAGGCGAGCCCGATGCGCAGGTGAGCCGCTTCCTCACCACGCGTGGCTGGCAGTTGACCGTGGCCATGGATGCGCAGCAAGACGTGGGCAAGAAATTCGGCGTCGAAGGCATCCCCCACTGCGTCGTCATCGGACCCGATGGCAAAGTCGCCTGGACCAGCACGGGCTACACGCCGGGCGACAGCGAGAAGATGGCCGCAGCCGTGAAGAAGTTGCTGGGGGACGGCTTAGAGTGAAGAGATAAGGGCATAGAGCCAGCAAGCCGATCATGGCTCTTCGTGAATTCATTCTTTTTGCTGATCGAATCTGAACGAATCACTTGTTCAACGCTGCTCTTACCCTTTGCTCTCTGCTGTCAGCCCTGTGCTACCGCCCCATGAAGTTTGCCCCCAAAAAAAGCCTCGGCCAAAATTTCCTCCAAGATGAAACCATCTCGCGCTGGATCGCGGATCAGATCGAGCCGGATCGCGTGCCCCTGGTCGTCGAGATTGGCCCTGGTCACTGCGCCTTGACCGAGCATCTGCTAAGCCGTCCTAAGCAGCTCGTCTTGATCGAGAAGGATCATCGCCTCGTCGAGTATTTGGAAGAGCGCTTCGTCGATGAGGACAATGTGGAATTGCGCCACGAGGACGCGACGCGCTTAGACATGCGCCCGTGGTATCGGCATGGCGATGTCCGGCTCGTGGGCAACCTCCCCTACTCCGTCGGGGGCGCAATTTTGCAGGCGGTGCTCACGCCGCCCACGCCCGTCACACGCGCCGTGTTCATGCTGCAAAAGGAAGTTTGCCAGCGCCTCAGCGCGAAGATGGGCGAGCACGGGTATGGCGGCCTCAGCATTCTCGTGCAACAGGATTGGGACGTGACGCTCCTGCGCATCGTGCCGCCGGAAGTCTTCAAGCCCAGGCCTAAGGTGGACAGCGCCGTGGTGCTCTTCACCCCGCGCAAGCCGGGCACGCTGCCCGTGTATGATCGCGCTCTCTTCCGCCGCCTCGTGCGCATGGGTTTCAGCCAGCGCCGCAAGCAACTCAAGAACGTAATGCCCGAAGCCCCCGGCGGTTGGGAAGCCCTGGCCGCGCATCTGGGCACGGATGTCATGGTGCGGGCCGAGGCCTTGAACCTGGAGCAGTGGGTGCAGATCGCCCGCTGGTATGAAGGGCGCACCGATCAGGATCGCGGGCAGAAAGCCAGCGAGATGTTCGACGTGGTCAACGAGCGCAACGAAGTCATCGGCCAGCAGCCACGCGGCGAAGTCCATGCGCAGGGTCTGCGCCATCGCGCCGTGCATGTGTTTGTCTTCGACAAGCATGGCCAGGTCTATTTGCAAAAGCGCAGCCACTTGAAGGACGTGCACCCGCTCACCTGGGACAGCAGCGCCTCGGGTCATCTGGATGTGGGCGAAAGTTACGCCACCTGCGCGATTCGTGAGGTGAAGGAAGAACTCGGCATTGAAGTCGAATCCACAGCGAAAACTGCAGACATTCCCGCCACCGAGCGCACCGGCATGGAGTTCGTGGAGCTCCACACCGCGCAGCACACCGGCCCCATGAAATATGCGCCCGAAGAGATCGCCTGCGGTCAGTGGTTCAAGCCCCAGGTCATCAACGACTGGCTCGAAGCCAGACCGCAAGACTTTGCATCCGGCTTCATCGAATGCTGGAAGGCGTGGCTAGCAAGGAGTTGATAGAGAAGAGTTGATCGTTGATAGACCGATCCAACTCGAATCGCAGTCAGCCCGACTATCAGCCATCAACTCTCAACTCAATACTCCTGCCCCATGCACCCTCTCTTCGATCTCACTGGCAAAGACGCCCTCGTCACCGGCGGCAGCAAAGGCCTCGGCAAAGCCATCGCACGTGTGCTCGCCGAAGCAGGCGCGAACGTCTTCATCTCCAGTCGCAATGCCGATGAACTGCAAGCAGCCGCTGCTGAGATCGGCGAAGGCTTGACCGTGAATGTGGAGTGGATGACTGCCGATATGAGCGACCGTGCTCAAGTCAAAGCCCTCGCTGACGAAGCCGTGAAGCGCCTCGGCAAAGTCGACATCCTCATTAACAACGCGGGCATCAATAACCCGCAGCCCATCGATGCGATCGAGGACGACGTGTGGGATCGGAATGTCGAAGTCGACCTCACCGCCTGCATGGCCATGATGCGCTACCTCGTCCCTGGCATGAAGGAGCGAAAGTGGGGCCGCATCATTCAGACCTCCTCCGTGCTCGGCCTGGGCGGCCGCCTGCATCGGAATGTGTATTGCGCCACCAAAGCCGCGCTCATCGGCTTATCGAAGTCCAGCGCACTGGAGCTAGGGCCACACGGTATCACGGTGAACTGCATCTGCCCCGGTCCCTTTTTAACAGACATGCCCATGCAATTACTAAGCGATGCGGACAAACAAAAGTTCTCCGACCGCACCGCCTTGCAACGCTGGGGCCATCCGCGCGAGGTCGCAGGCCCGGTGCTCATGCTGGCCAGTGAGGCCGGCAGCTACATCACGGGCGAGGCGCTGGTGATTGATGGCGGCGTGATGGCGCACACGCTCTAAAGAGCGTTTAGGGCTTGGTGTTGGGTATCTAGTCACTCAGCTATCTTCACGAATGACTCATCACTCACCTGTCTGTGCGCTTGTAATCGCGGTCCTTCTCTGGCTTCCGGCCTCGCTGCACGCTGAACTCGCGTTCCCAGGTGCCGCAGGCTTTGGGGCCGAGTCACGCGGCGGCAAAGGTGGAGCCGTGCTCATGGTCACGCGACTCGATGACGACGCACGCAAGCCGCAGCCGGGCATGTTTCGCTGGGCCGTGGCGCAGAAGGGTCCGCGCATTGTGAAGTTTCAGATCGCAGGCACCATTGAGCTGAAGAGCACGGTCAGCATCCGCGAGCCCTTCCTGACCATCGACGGTCAAGACGCCCCAGGGCTCGGCATCTGCCTGCGCGGTGGCAGCTTGGAGATCGAAGACACGCACGACCTCATCCTTCGCTACCTGCGCGTGCGCCTGGGCGACGAGACCACGCTCCGGCGGAACAAGGCCAGCAAGCGCAAGCGCCCCAAG
>CAXNNN010000528.1:0-3060 GCA_964203095.1 Verrucomicrobiaceae bacterium
CGGAACTGCGAGATCCGGCATAGCAGCGGCAATGGGATCGGCATCTTTGGCACCAAGGTCGTCATCGAGAACTGCCGCATTCATCATCTACTCAATGGCACGTTTGAGGATCAGCAGGACGCGCACGGCATCTCGGGGCGCTGGGGCGATGTCGTAATCCGCAACTGCGACATCTCGTATCCTTCGGGCGATTGCATCCAGTTTGATCCAGATCGGAAGTCGAATGGCAAGGTCGTGATCGAGAACTGTACGCTTTGGACCGGGCCGCTAACGGCTGATTTGGCGGGTTTCAAAGCCGGGCAGCGTCCAGGCGAAAATGCGATGGACACCAAGGTGAAGTCCGATGGCCCACGCTGTGAGCTCATCATTCGCAACTGCCACCTGCACGGCTGGAACCAGCCTGCACAGATCGACAATGTCGCCGCACTGAACTTGAAGGAGAACGTGAATGCAGAGGTCACGCATTGTGTGTTTCAGAACAACGAGATCGCCATTCGTGCACGCGGACCAGGTGGCAGAGGCAGCGCGCATGTCGTGGTGACTGATTGCGCGATTTATGACTCACAAACGGGTGTGCGTGCGGAGGACAAGCTTGAGGTGCTGAAGCTCACGAGCCTCGGCTTCAGCGGCGACATCGCCCGGCGGGTCTATTTTGTAAACGGGAAGGCCACATCAGGCTTTGAGAACACGGGCGAGCACGATGCTCCGTCGGCGGATGAGCTTTTGAAGAAGGGCTTCCCGGCACGCTGAATCAAGGTCTGTGAGATGCGGCCTGCGCATGGCGTATGTATTGCATCCCCCATGTCCCCCGCCTCTCTCTGCTCACGCCGCCACTTCCTTCATGCCAACGGCTTTGGCCTTGGCACCGTTGCGCTGGCCTCGCTGCTGCAACGTGAAGGCTTGCTCGCAGCCCCGGTGAAGCCAGAGAGCGTCACAGGCGAAGTGCGCTACGATCTGCTGCCGAAGAAGCCGCACTTCGAGCCGCACGCGAAGGCGATGATTTCCCTCTTCATGATGGGCGGGCCGTCGCAGATGGACCTCTTCGATCCGAAGCCGATGCTGACCAAGTATCATGGCCAGAAGTTCCCCGGCGAGATCAAGTATGACAACCTCGCGCAAGCCTCCGCGAAGTGCTTTGGCTCACCGTGGAAGTTTTCCAAGCATGGCCAGTGCGGCATGGAGCTGAGCGAGTTGCTGCCCAAGCTCGGCCAGGTGGCGGATGAGATCACGCTGGTGCGCTCCATGACCTCCGGCGTGAGCAATCATGCGCAGGGATTGTATGCTATGAATGCAGGCCGCATCACCGCAGGTCGTCCGGCGATTGGTTCGTGGCTGACCTATGGTCTGGGCAGCGAGACGGATGAACTGCCCGCCTACATGGTGCTGTCGCATCCCGGCGGCTTGCCCACTTTCAGCGGTGAGCACTACACCAATGGCTGGCTGCCCGCGCTCTTCCAGGGCACGCTCGTGCGGCCCACGGAGCCGCGCATTCTGAATCTCGATCCGCCTGCGTCACTGGCCGGTGCTCCGCAGGCGCGGCAGCTCGCGTTGCTGAAGGCGTTCAACGAGGATCATCTCTCCGCTCATCCCGGTGAACTCGATCTTCAAGCCCGCATTGCCAGCTACGAACTCGCGGCCAAGATGCAGACCGCCGCCAAGGAGGCGCTCGATATTTCTAACGAGCCCGAGCATGTCAAGAAACTCTACGGCGTCGATAATCCGATCACGAAGGACTACGCCACGCGCTGCATCATCGCGCGTCGGTTGGTCGAGCGCGGAGTGCGCTACGTGCAGGTGCTAAACGCCGGGCAGAGCTGGGACCAGCACAGCTCACTCGTCGGCTCGCTGCCCAAGCTCTGTGCCGCCACCGACCAGCCCAGCGCCGCCTTGCTCATCGACTTGAAGCAGCGCGGCCTGCTCGACAGCACGGTCGTTCATTGGGGTGGCGAAATGGGTCGCTTGCCCGTGCTGCAAAACGACGCCGGTTACGAGAAGTGGGGCCGCGACCACAACACCTATGGCTTCAGCATGTGGCTCGCCGGTGGCGGGTTCAAGAAAGGCTACGTCCACGGCGAAACCGACGAATTTGGCCACAAGGCCGTGATCGACGAAGTGAAGCACTACGACTACCACGCCACGCTGCTGAAACTCTTCGGCCTGGATCACACCAAGCTGACCTACAAGCGCAACGGCCTCGCTGCGAGCCTGACCGACAATCAAGGCGCGAAGGTCGTGGAGCAACTGCTGGCCTAGCGCTGTGGCAGGTCCAGCATCCGCCATTCGCCCGATTTCATGTCGCCGAGTTCATGCGGACCGAAGCTTTCGCGATGCAGCGTCTCCACATGCCAGCCCTGGCTGGCGAACATGCGGCGCACCTGATGGTAGCGACCTTCCATGATCGTGAGTCGAGCTTTGCGCGGCGAGACAATCTCCAGCCGTGCAGGCAGGCAGGGCTTCTGTTCATCGTGCAGCATCAAGTCACCACGCGCGAAGACTTCGATCAAGCTCGCCTCCAGATCCTGATCGACCTCGGCGACATAGACCTTGTCGATCTCGGATTTCGGCGAGGTGTAGCGCTGCACTAAGCTGCCCTGATCGGTGATGAGAATCAGCCCGCTGGTGTCCTTATCCAGACGGCCAATGCTGGTCACCGCTGGGTTGCGCTTCAGCCAATGCTCGGGCAGCAATTCATAGATGGTCGGCTTCTCGCGCTCACTGTGCGTGCAGGCATAGCCGACCGGCTTGTGCAGCATGACGAGCAAGCCCTCCAGCCCCTCCAGCGGCTCATCCTCCACCGTGACCAAGGCAGGGTCCACTCGCTGATCGCCACGCTCGGCCAGTTCACCCGCGATCTTCACCCGCCCCTCGTCAATGAAGCGCTCTGACTCACGCCGCGTGCAGTAGCCGAAGGAAGAAAGGATTTGGTCGAGGCGGCGCATGGGTTGCATTCTTGGCATGAAGAAGGTCATGCGCAATGTGGCATCATCACCTGCTAAAGGCAGTGCCACGGAATAGCCATCACGTTTTCATCCAACTGCATGGGGCGATCACAGCGGCAGA
>CAXNNN010000529.1:0-3059 GCA_964203095.1 Verrucomicrobiaceae bacterium
CTTCTTCCCGAGCAGGCGCTGCATGGCATCGGTCAGCACAGTCTCCACTTCGGGCGCGACATTGGAGGAGGTGGGACCTGTCTCGTAGCCGCCTTCGGGATAAGCGGCAGCAGTGCCGATGTAGCCAGGGCCATAGTTGCCATAGGCAGCCATCATGACGTGCAGATCTGGGCGCATGGCTTTGGCGGCGAGCTGGTATTCGACGAAGAGTTCCCCTGGCAGATGCAGCATGCGGGTGTTGCCCACGCTGAGGCAGGTGATGTCGATTTTGTGTCCGGCTTTCGTGCGGCGGACAAAGGCGAGCTGATCAGCAAAGGAGATGTAGCCTTTGGCTGCCGTGGCTTTGAGCTTCGCCACCAGATCGGCTTCATCCAGTCGCGGTGAGAGCGGCAGGCTGACGGGAACATTGCCCCAGCCGATGTCGGCAGCGGTGATGGGCAGCTTGGTAGTCTTGTCATGAGCCTCACGCATTCCGGCAGCGAGTCGTGTGGCGAGGATCATGCGATTGCTCTGTGTGCCGTCGTTGTATTTGCCTGCGGCGACGTTGCCACCCGCACCACTGAAATGAACATGCAGGGCAGCGTTCACATCCTGCCCACGAATGAAGCGTGCGATGCCAGGGAAATCAGGGCTTGGAATGCCAAGGCGATAGTAGCTCTGCGGATGGCACGCGTAGGCACTGAGCACGGCGACGGGTTTGTCGCCATTCCAAAAGCTGAGCAGGGACACGACGGGATCAATGAGTCCCTCCGGCAGTGCGATGAGGCCCTCGATCTTGCAACTACTGCCGCGCATTCGACCGACTTTACCCTCAGGCGTGCGCTCCACGCGGCGGTTCGAGGCGACCTCTTTCACGATAGCCTCGCCGTAGCCGTAGTGAGTGATGGGCTGCGCAGCGGGCAAAGCAGCGCGGATGGCATCGGCAGCGCGTTGGATGACCACGCGATGAAAGGCTCCATCGAAACGAGTGTAGCCTTTCACATCGAGTTCCTGGATGATCTTATCGGCGGTGAAGTCACAACCCGGTGCGTCATGTTGATGCAGCGCATGAACAGCCACGCGGGCAGGCACCGTGCCTGCGGCATCGGCGAGTGCGGCTCGAAAGGCATCGTGGCCTTCATTGGCAATGCCGATCCAATCCACCGCGCACAGCACGATGGGCTGCTCCGCACCAAGCAGGACGATGCCACGGCAACGCAGGGTCATTTCATCGACCCGCTTCACCGGATCATAGGCCATCGCAGATCCGAGAGAAGGCGTGGCATCGACATCGAAGGTGGCAAGGCGCAGCGGCTCCGCCGCGAAGGATGGGAGGGTGAGGGCGAGATAGAAGAGCGCTTTCATGAGGAGGTCAGTATGAAACGGAAATTACTTGGCTTGCTGCTTCGCCAATTCGGTGAGGAAGGCCTTTTCGCGGTCCGCGACGTAGCGCTGGTAGCCTGCGGGGTCGATGAAGGGGTTATTGGCACCCGCGTCCATTGAGCGGGCGTGTTTGGCATTCATGTCGTAGTAGCCGCCGTGGGCGCCGAGGAAGAGATCGACGGGCTGCGCTTTGAGAAAGCGGAAGGTGCGCTCGTAGTCGGTGGCGATGGCTGGGTAGTCTGTGTTGCCCACGAGGATGTAGCCGGGGTTCACGTTCGGACTGCCGATGATCACGGCGTGGAGTCCATCGACCTTCATCGTCCACGTCGTGCAGCCGCGAGTGTGTCCGGCAGTGAGATGCGCGACCAATGTGCTGCCGCCCAGCTTCACTTCCTCGCCGTCTTTGAGCCTGCGATCCACCTTTGCAGGCGGGAACTGCAGGTAGCTCGCCTTGAGGCGTGAGGCTTTCTCTCCGCCGTTCTCCACAGCATCGGCATCCTGCTCCATGACGATGTATTGTGCCTTAGTCTGTTTGATGACTTCAGCACTGCCAGCGCAATGATCGGAGTGCGCGTGGCTGATGAGCAGAATCTTCACGTCGGTGAATTTGAATCCGAGCTTCTCAATGCTGTCGCGGATGAGTGGCACAGACTCTTCGAGACTGCTGTTGATGAGGATGTGGCCGTCCGGCGTGGTGATAAGATACGACGCGAGATCCTTCGAGCCGACGTAGTGGAGGTTCGCCGCGATCTTGTGGGGCGGGAAGGGCTCTATCCATGTTGATGGCACTTCTGCCGACGCAAATGACGTTTTTATGAAGGCAAGGATGATGACGAGGGGGAATCGGTTCATGACTTGATCAGTAAGTTTTGCCTTCGGGAATGGTGGAAGCACCAGCGACTTCGCCGAGGATGGAATCGATGTCCGAAGCGCAGGTGGTGAAGTGCGCGTGGATGGCACCGAATTCACTGCCGTGAACGATGAACTGAGCGCCGAGGTCGATGATGGTCTTGGCATCTGCAGCAGAGCCAACGGGGCGGCCCCAGGCCTTGCCATGCTTGCGGCAGGCAGCGGCGATTTTCTTCTGCACGTCCATCATGACGGGATCATTCACGCCGGGCGTGCAGCCGATGCGCAGGGACATGTCGCCAGGACCGATGAAGAGGATGTCCACACCGGGAACGGCGGCGATGGCTTCGGCGTTTTCGAGAGCCTGCGGAGTTTCGATTTGAACGGTGAGGAAGGTTTCGCGGTTCGCTTGATCGGTGTAGTCGTCGGGTTTGCCGATCCAGTAATCAGCATCGCGTCCGCCGCCGCAGAAGCCGCGGTCGCCGAGCGGTGGGAACTTGATGGCTTGGACGAGAGCACGAGCTTCATCGGCGGTGCCGACGTGGGGGATCATGAGGCCGGCCGCGCCATCTTCGAGGAGGCGGTAGAGGCCGTTTTTTTCCTTCGTCAGTGGACGCCACATGCAGTCGATGTCGGCGGCGTGATGACGGCCGAGCATGGTTTCAATTTCGCGGGCCTCCCACGCGCGGTGCTCGCCATCGAGCCAAATGCCGTCGTAGTGAAAGTGGGCAGCCATGGCCGGAAAGAAGGCGATGGGTGAACCGCAGCAGCAAATGCGGGCGACTTTGCCAGCGCGGAGCTTGGCGAGGACTTTGGAGCGTCTCATGGAGTGGGTGTAGGGTGAATTT
>CAXNNN010000530.1:0-3056 GCA_964203095.1 Verrucomicrobiaceae bacterium
GTCTGGACGAAGCCTGCCGTCTGCTGCGCACGGGTGAGAACACCATCGAGGAAATCGCCGAACAATGCGGGCTAGTGAACCGCCATTACCTCAGCCGCATGATGCGCCAGTATCGCAACACGTCGCCTGCGGAGTATCGCAATCAACAAGTATGGTCGTGAGCACCGCCATGAATTGTCTTTTCTCGTCTCTCCGCTTCCGCCAGACTGCGGCCTCCATGAAATTGCTAGCCGCGTTTGCCTGCCTCGCCCTCACCACGATCCATGCCGCCGAGATGAAGCTCGTGGTCAAGGGGGCCACGTTGAACATCACTGCCGATGGCAAACCACTACTCACGTATCAAATGCAGGCCGGCCCAGTGCCTGAGGGCGTGGATGCGCAGTTCATGCATGGCGCGCATCTGCATCCCATCTGGTCGCCTGCGGGCAAGATCGTTACCGGCAATCATCCCCCCGATCATTACTGGCATCGCGGCGTGTGGATGGCCTGGACGCATACCGAGTTTGAGGGCCGCACACCCGACTTCTGGAACATGGGCAAGGACAAGACCGGCAAGCCCAGCGGCGAGGTGCGCTTTGTGAAACTCATCAAGCAATGGACCACACCCGACAGAGCGGGCTTCATCAGCGAGCACCAGATGATCGACCACACCAGCGGCACTGAGAAGCCCGTGCTCAATGAAACGTGGGAGGTGACGGCCTCCGCCGTGTCGGGCGAAAAGCCCGTTTACTTGATCGACCTCGTCTCCACGCAAACCTGCGTAAGCACCATCGTGAAGCTGCCCAAGTATCACTACGGCGGCCTCGGCGTGCGTGGCAACACGGCCTGGGACCCAAAGGAAGCCGTGACCATGCTCACCAGCGAAGGCGAGGATCGCCTAGCGGGCGATGGCAAGAAGGCAAGCTGGGTGCACATCGGCGGCGATGTCGATGGCGCTCCGACCGGTCTGGCCGTGCTCATTCACCCCAGCAACTTCCGCTTCCCCCAGCCCCTGCGCCTGAACCCGAAGAATCCCCAACTCTGCGTCGCCCCCTCCGCCGATGGCGATTGGAGCATCGAGCCCGGCAAGCCTTACATCTCACGCTACCGCCTCGTCGTAGTCGATGGCAAGCCCGATGCCGCGCTGATCGAGAAGCTCTGGCAGGAGTATGCGAAGGTTGAGGTGAAGTGATCAGACCTTTTCTAGCGGTTAACCAAGCCGACGCGGCAGGCCCTCGCATACCGACTGTGGTTTGAATGACCTGCGATCGGCTCACCAGTCCGACAGAAATGATGTAACTCCCAAAAGCAAGGACAGCACACGGAGTCAGGAATTGAGTCACTCAGTGGGCCGTATGGTATTGGTGCCAATTGCAGGTTGCAGCAGGATGCTGGGCCATTAACCTCAATTCGACTCGAGCAGCTGCGCCGGACGATGTGGTTTAACAGCATTACCTTTTTTATCTTTCTGGCGCTCACTTTTACGGCGTTCTACGCTGTGCGGCGTGTAGCAACGCAGATAGCGGTGCTGGTGGTTTCCAGCATGATTTTCTATGCTTGGAGCGCACCTGTCTTGCTTCTACTGCTCATCTTCTCGGTGTTGCTGAATGCGATTATCAGCTTCCAAGTATCAGTGGTTCAGGTGGATTCACTGAAGCGGACGTGGGCGGTGACGGGGGTTGTGCTGAATGTGGCAACGCTGGCTTTCTTCAAATACGGGGCGCTATTCGCCAGCCTAGTGGGTGAGCTGCTAGAGCCCGCAAACGCACTATCCCTGAAGCAACTGCTGACGCTACCTCTGCCAGTAGGGATCTCGTTTTATACCTTTGAAGGCATCAGCCTGCTGGTAGACTCCTTCACTGGGAAAGTGGGGCCTAACCAGGCTAAGCAGCGCAGCTGGACTGGGTTCATTCATCACCTGGGTAACACGTCTCTCTTCATCTGCTTCTTCCCCCATCTGGTGGCTGGGCCGATCTTAAAAGCCAACCACTTCTTCCCCCAGATTGGGCCAAAGCGGTTCATTGACATCCCATGGCAGACAGTCGTCCACTCGCTGATCTTGGGCTACTTCCTGAAGTGTGTGATCGCGGACAATCTCAAGGATCACACGTTCTGGCTCGCATATCCACAGTGCCTAGACCTTGGCTCCGTAAATGGTCTGGTGCTGACATTTGCGTATTCGATCGAGATCTTCGCTGACTTTGCCGGGTATTCGTTAATGGCTATCGGGCTGGGGGCAGCGTTCGGCTACGAGTTGCCGCAGAACTTCAATTATCCCTACATCGCCTCATCGCTGAAGGACTTCTGGAGACGGTGGCACATCTCACTGTCCACGTGGCTGCGGGACTACCTTTACTTCCCTCTGGGAGGGAATCGCGGCAGCAAGCTGAGGACCTATTTGAACTTGTTCCTGGTCATGCTGCTGGGTGGTCTGTGGCATGGAGCAGCCTGGTCCTACATGGTCTGGGGGGCCTATCATGGCCTCGGACTGGCTGTGGAGCGATTTTGTGCAGAACAACTACCCCGCCCTGCGTGGCTGGGAGGATTGGCGACGAAGACTAGCGCCGCGGCTCAATGCGGGCGGCTTTTTCTGGGCACGGTGCAGCGCCTGGCAGTGTTCATCTTCGTGGCGTTTGGCTGGTTACTGTTTCAGCTCACCGAGATCGGTGGGGCGTGGGAGTTTGTCTCCATGCTAGCGGTGAAGTGGCGTTTCTACATCAACACGAATTTCCTGGCCGCCACTGCGCTTTACTCCACACCCGTGATCCTGCTTCATCTGCTTCACCTCCCGGCGCTAGAATCCTTTCGGAAGCGATGGATGGCGTCGTATCCTTGGAGCCAAGACATCGTTTACGGACTGATGCTCTGCGCATTGGTCATCAACCGCGGCAGTTCCAGTGAGTTCATCTACTTCCAGTTCTAAAGACGCCCCGTCTTCTGACAACGGCAACGCCAATCAGGTGCGGCCGTGGAGTATACTGCTGTTTTTTTTGTTGGCACTAGCGGCTTGGGAAGGTGCTATCCGAGCTGGTCTGGTGCCTGCCAGTCACGGGATTCACCAGAGGGAAGACAACTTG
>CAXNNN010000531.1:0-3054 GCA_964203095.1 Verrucomicrobiaceae bacterium
GTCCCACTACCGTGCGCTGATGCGGGTGGAGAATGTGAAAGCACGCGACTTCTATGAACAGGAAGCCATCGCAGGCGGTTGGGACAAGCGCACGCTGGAGCGGCAGATCCATTCCTTTTACTACGAGCGCCTGCTGAAGAGCCAGCACCCGGAGAAGATGCTGACCGAGGGCCGTCAAACCCTGGCCAGTCCCGATCCCGCCATCGCGACGCTGAAGCATCCCTACGTGCTGGAGTTCCTCGGCCTGCCGGAGGTGGCCTCGCTGAATGAGGAGGAAGTGGAGTCGGCCATCCTCTCCTACCTGCAATCCTTCCTGCTGGAGCTGGGCAAGGGCTTTGCCTTCGTGGCCCGGCAGAAGCGCCTGCGCATCGACGACGATGACCGCTACGTGGACCTCGTCTTTTACCACATCCAGTCCCGCTTTTACCTGCTGATTGATTTGAAGATCGGCAAGCTAACGCATCAGGACGTGGGCCAGATGGATGGTTATGTGCGCATCTTTGACGACCAATGCTTGAGCGAAGGTGACAACCCCACCATCGGCCTGATCCTCTGCACGGAGAAGAATGAGGTGGTGGCGAAATACTCGGTGCTGAAGGACCGGAAACAGATCTTCGCCTCCAAATACATGCTCTACCTGCCCACCGAGAAGGAACTCCAGCAGGAGATCGAGCGCGAGCGCCGCCTCATCGAAGACCGGGCCGACGCCGGTGCGCTCCCTGGCTGAGAAACATTCGTCATCCGCACTTTACCCTTCATCATCTCCCCCCATGCCACTTCTCCGCGACCTCATCCACCTGCCCGAACACGTTTCGAAAAGCGATTTCGTGATGCGCCTCAGCGAAGGCGTGACCAAGGCCAGCGACACGGTGGCGGATTATGTCGTGACGGAGCAGTTGGCGCTCTGCTTTGACTCTGCCCTGTCCCTGGTCAAGACCGCGTTGCAGGGCGGAGCCAGCCAAGGCACCTACCTGCACGGCAGCTTTGGCAGTGGTAAAAGTCACTTCATGGCCGTGCTGCACCTGCTGCTCGGCGGTGATCTCAGCGCCCGTGCCAAGCCGGAACTGGCCAAGACGATTTCGAAGCACGATGAGTGGATGCGTGGCAAGAAGTTTCTGCTGGTGCCCTACCACCTGATCGGCGCGGATAACATCGAGAGCGCGGTGCTGGGTGGCTATGTGGCGCACATCGCCAAGCTGCGCCCGGACGCATCGCCGCCTGCGGTGTATCCGTCTCAAGAACTCCTGAGTAACGCGGCCAGCCTGCGTGAGGCCATGGGAGACGCCTCCTTTTTCACCAAACTCAACTCGGCTCCCGCGCAGGCTTCCGGCAGCGGTATCAGTTGGGGAACTCTCAAAACAAGCTGGGACGCGGTCTCTTATGACGCGGCCGCAGGCCAGTGGCCCGAACATGCCGACCATCAGAGGCTGGTGGGAGACCTCGTGCGCACATTGCTGCCTGCGGTTTCCAGCGCTGGCCGCTACGTGAGCATCGACAACGGTCTGAGCGCCATCTCCAAACATGCCAAGGCTCTGGGCTATGATGCCGTTATTTTGTTTCTCGATGAGATGATCCTCTGGCTGGCCAGCCATGCGGCGGACATCAATTTCCTCAATCGCGAGGTGCCGAAGGTGGCCAAGCTGGTGGAATCCGGTAACTCGGAACGCCCAGCTCCGCTGGTCAGCTTCATTGCCAGACAGCGTGATCTTAAAGAGCTCATCGGTGAGATGATCACGGGTGCTGCCAACGTCAACTTTACTGACATCTTGCGCTTCTGGCAGGGCCGCTTCGGCACGATCAATCTTGAAGACCGCAATCTCAGCGCCATCGCCGAAAAGCGTCTCCTGCGCCCGAAGGATGAGGCCGCAAGACGGCTTATCGACGAGGCTTTTGCCAAGTCCACCCAGGCTAGGGAGGAAATGCTCTCGATCCTGCTCACCAAGCAAGGGTCCAAGGATGACTTCCGCCGTTTGTATCCTTTCAGTCCGGCCTTGGTCGAGACACTGGTCGGTGTCTCATCGGTGCTGCAACGCGAGCGTACGGCCATCCGCATCATGTTGGAACTCCTGGTGCAGCGCCGGGACAACCTGGAACTTGGTGAACTCGTGGCCGTAGGCGATCTCTACGATCTCATTGCCGAAGGCGACGAAGCCTTCTCGGCAGAAATGAAGAGCTACTTCGAGCAGGCGCACAAACTCTACCGAACCCAGCTCCGCCCATTGCTGGAAGAACAGCATAAGATCAAATTTGAAGAAGCCGCTGCTCTGCCTTGGAACGACGCGAAGCGCAAGGCGCTGAGAAATGATGACCGCCTGATCAAGACGTTGCTGCTTTCGGCATTGGCTCCTGAGGTGGAGTCTCTGCGGGGGCTGACGCCGGCACGGCTGGCCGCGCTGAACCATGGATCCATCCAGACGCCGATCCCGGGGCAGGAGGGACAGATCGTGCTCAAGAAGCTGCGCGACTGGGCCGGAAGGGTTGGCCAGATCAAGGTGCAGGAAGGCGGCGGTCCTGCCGTGATCTCTCTGCAACTCAGCGCGGTGGACATCGACGCCATCCTGGAACGTGCCGAGAGCGAAGACAATGATGGCAGCCGTCTGCGACTGCTGAGCAAGGCGTTGTTTGATGCTCTGGAAATCGATCACAAAGGTGAGCTTCTCGAAGTGCACCGCTTCCGCTGGCGCGGCACGGACCGCACCTGTGAAGTTAGGTTGGCCAATATCCGTGAACTCGGAGACGACCATCTCGACAATCCCACCGCTGAATGGAAGCTGCTGATCGACTATCCCTTCGACCGCGATGGTCACACGGTGCATGACGACATCGCCAAGTTGGGCGACTACCGCCGCCGGAAGCACGACCAGTCAAGAACCCTGATCTGGCTACCTTCCTTCTTCAGCGAACCATCACGTCGGGAACTGGGGAGGCTGGTCAAGCTGGAGCACGTGCTGTCTGAGCACCGCTTTGCCACCTTTGTGACGCATCTGACGGACATCCAGCGAGCAGAGGCGCGTACCATCATGGAGAACCAGCGTTCTGCGCTGCGCTCGCGCT
>CAXNNN010000532.1:0-3053 GCA_964203095.1 Verrucomicrobiaceae bacterium
TGCTCCAGCCACTCGGCTTGGCTCAGCGATTGCACCAGGGCGGTGATGCTTTCCGGGTCCACCACATCATTGATCGGCTTGGCGGCGCGCCAGAGCCGATCTTCGACACGGAAGGTGATCGAGGCCTCCGAGGCTTCGATCTCGATGCCGTCCACGCTGGCAGAATTGAAGGGTAGCGGATTCGCCGCCTCAAGCGCAAGCGTGCGGGTGGAGGGCACATGCTCCTCCAGTTTCCAGACAGCGGCACCAATGGCCGCAGCGGTGATGAGCAGCAGGAGTGTGGTGCGCGTGCGCATGACGATTGCAGAGAGCGAAGGGGTTTACGAAGCGCGGCGTTTCGCCCAGACGCTCATGCCAAAGCCGAGCACCACGGCAGGGCCAAGCAGCGCGGTGATCCAGAACAGTAGCTCGCGCTGCCGGTCGGTGAGTTGCAGTCGATACTGATGCTTCCGTTTGGGCATGATGCCGATGTAGCGCTCGCGATTGAGCATCCAGTTCAAGCTGCCTGCGATGAAGTCCTGGTTCTCGGCAAGGCGCGTCTGCTTGTCGAGCAGTGCTGCATTCCCGACGACGACCATGCGGGCGCTATCGACACGCAAGCGCTGGTCTTGCGCTGCACCACGCTCGACCGAGGCGGCCACATGCACAGGCGGCTGGGTGTCGCCCTCGCCCACCACGGGTAGGTCATCAAAGAAAGCCGTCTCGCCCCAGTAGCGCGGTGAGGCGGTGATCAGCTGCGTGACCACCAGGCCCTGCTCGCGCAGCTTGTCATCGCCCAGCGCGAGCGATTGCGTTTGGCCTGCCAGCGTCGTGGTCGCGTCTCGCACTGGCTTGGTAATGATCGAGTCGCGTGAGAAGGACGCCTGCACGCTGAACTCCTTGCGCGTGCCCTTGCTCGTGCTCTCGGCGAACAGCACGCGATCGTTGCGTGGCAGGATGCCGTTGCTGGCCAGGAACTGCTCCAGGCGCTGCGTCTGCGATTCGGGGTCCAGCATCACCAGCATGGCGGCGCGGCGCTGGGTCCAGTAGTCGCGCAGCAGCGTGACCTCGCGCTCTGACAAATCATACTTGGGGCCGATGAGCAGCACGCCATTGGCATCCGCCGGAAAAGCGCTGATCTCGCTCAAGTTCAAGGCAGCGACATCAAAGTTCAACTGCTTCCCCAGTTCGTTCAGCACGCCCAGCACATCCGTAGCGCTCGATTCGGCGCGCGCCCCTTTGCCGGTGATGAAGTAGAATTTCTTCTGGGTGCCTTCGATCAGGCTAATGATCGCTGAGGTCAGGGCATCCTCGCCCCGGAAGTCGATGGTCGGATGATCGGAGTCGAAACCTGGCGACTGGATGACCAGCTCGTCTTCGCGGATGAACCTCATGCCCTTGTTCGCCTTCACCAGCAGGCCATTCTGTTGCAGGGTCAGGCCATTGGTCAGCTTCAGTTGCTCCGTGCGCTCCAGGTCGCGCGCTGGGTCGATGAAGGTGACATGAATGCGGTCCTTGTTCGCGCGGCGGTATTCATCCAGCAGCGCATGGACGTCTTCATAAAGGGTCGAGCCACGGGCAAACAGCGCCGTCACTTCCACATCCTTGGTCAGGCGGCGCAGGGTGTTGTCCGTGGATGAACTCAGCGTGTAGTCCGCCGAACGACTGGTGTCCCAGCGGTAGAAGTAGCGATAGCTCAGCCAGTTCACGCCCAGGCAGATCGCGGCGGTCAGCAGCACCTGGAGCGCCACATTGATGGCGATGCCTGCACGGGAAGGTGCCGAGGATGGAGGTCGGGGGGCGTCGCTCATCACAGTCTCCATTTGCGGAAATCTAGCACCTGCTGCGTCAGCACGATGAACAGCAGCGCCAGGCTGGTGTAGTAAACCATCGGCCGCGTGTCCAGCAGGCCCGTGGTGAAGAGTCGGATGTGGTCACTGGACGAGATGTATTGCACCACATCAATGAACTTCTCCGGCACATTGCGCCCGACCTGCACGAACACGCCGACCAGGAAATGCATCAAGCACACGGTGAACGACACCACCGCAGCCACGATTTGATTCGAGGTCAGGGAGGACGCGAAGCAACCCACGGCGAGATTGAACAGGCCCATGAAGAAGAGCACCAGGTAGCTCCCTTGTAGCGCGCCCACCGGGATCTCCACCGCACCGCCCGTCAGCTTGCGCAGCAGCCAGAAATTCAGCGCGCTGGGCACCCAGATCAGGCAGTAAAAAATGACCGAGGCCAGATACTTCGACCACACCACCTCCCAGGTGCGCACGGGCGCGGTGAGCAGCGTTTCCAGCGTGCCCATCTTCTTCTCCTCGGCGAAGAGTCGCATGGTCAGCAGTGGGAAAATGAAGAAATAGCTCAGCCAGAACCAGCGCGAGTAGAAGGTCCACGTGACAATGCTGCCCTCGCTCGGCGCGCTTTCCAGAATGCTCAGTGCCGCGCGGAAGGAGAAGCCATTCAGCACCATCGCCAGCGCCAGCACCACGTAAGCCACCGGGGAAACAAAGAAGCCCCACAGTTCCTTGTTGAGCAGGATGAAGAAGCAACGCATGGGTAAATCAGGACGGGATGAGGCAGGGGCAATTGGGAGAGCCGCGTTTGTAGCGCATCCGCCGCCGGGTGACAATGACGGAAGTCATTGTTCACGCTTGAGAGGTGCCTCCCAAGGCTAGAGCTGTAGCAAATCGCGCAGGGCGGACTTCACTTCCTGCAATTGCGTGGAGGTAAGGGCACCCATGCGTCGCTGGAGCTTGTGATGATCGAGACTGGCCAGCCCCTGCACGTTCACCGCTGATTCCTTCGGTAGCCAAGCTGGCTTGCCGAGATAAACCTCGCCGCGCATTTGTCGAATCTGCGAGGTCAACGGAGCCACAATGCACAAGGAGCGAGCATCGGCAGGCTGAGGCATCGCAAGCACCCGCACGGGGCGACTTTTCTCGACCATGCCGAGTTCTGCGAACCAGACTTCCCCGGCCTTGGGTTCAATACGCGCCGTGGGCATGCGTCCATTCCCCGGCTTGATCTTCCGCTGACAATGCGGGAGCAGGCTGCATAGCCAC
>CAXNNN010000533.1:0-3039 GCA_964203095.1 Verrucomicrobiaceae bacterium
CGGTAGGGCTTCCAGGCATACTCATGCCCATCCGTCAGGCGACCCGCCTTGCGCTCGCGCTGGGTCATCCATTCGCAGAAATCCATCGCATCTACTGCGGGCACGATGACCACATACACAGTCTTCTTGTCAGAGGTCTGCATGGGCACTACCTCCCCCTCGAAGGGCCGCATCGTCGCCTCCAGGAAGCGATTGAACAGCGTCAAATCCACCGGCTGATCAGCGATGTGACGGTCCTTCTTGAACGAGAACCAGTTCGCATACACGGACTGCCACGGCTTGCCCGACTCAGGCAGCAGCGATGGCGGTGGGGGGCGCTGCGGCAGTGGCACTGTCCACGCCCACTCTTGCTGATGCTGATAAGACGCCCATGCACCACCCGCCAGGAAAGAGGTGAACACCAGCATCGCCGCCTGCTTCAGCACCTTGCTAACCTTTTGAAAAAGAGTCGGCGGCGACTGCTCCGTCACCGCGCGCAGCGAATCCGCAAACTGCGCTCCCGTCTGGAAGCGCTCGTTCAAGTCCGGCGCACAGGCTTGGCAAATGACGTGGTTGAAGTTGATCCAGAACGGCCACTCGCTGTCGTCGATGTCGTCCGGCACCTCGGGGAACTCCATGCGGTCCTTGCCGCTGCTCATCTCATACAAGACCTTGCCCAGGCTATAGAGATCGGCTTGTGGCGTGCCGGGTCCCTCTGGTGGCACGAAGCCCTCCGTGCCCACAAACGTGCGCTCGCCCGATACCGCGACTAGGCCGATGTCCGCCAGCTTGCAGATGCCGCCGCAGTAAATAATGTTCGCCGGCTTGATGTCACGATGCGTTAGGCCGCGCTCATGCATGTAGTGCAGCGCGTCCGCGATGAAGGCCCCCGCCTCCTGGCAGAAGTGCAGGTCCAGGCGACCGTGGTGCTTCATGTCCGAGCTAAGCGTGCGCGGCGTGTAGGCTTTCAAGTCCTCAATGTGCGGCCCCGTCACTGCATCATCCGCCAACTCCATCACATAGTAGTAAAAGCCGCGCTCCTCATTCCAGCCGACGTGCAAAATGTGCACCAGCCCCGGGTGACCGCGCGAGATCGGCTCGAACTGCTGAATGCCCAGGAACTCACGGTGGAAGGTCTTGGTCAGCTCGAAGTCCTCGCGCCATACGATCTTCACCGCCCGCAGCGCACCCGTGATGCTCTGGGCCAGCCACACCTCCCCATACGCCCCAGAACCGATGCGCTTAATCAGCGTGTAGTCTTGAATGTGCACATCCTCGCGCAGCGAAGACATCGTGGACTTTCGGTGCACGGGAGGCGGCACCTCATCCGCATACGCCTCCTCCGGCACAGCCGTCTCCGCCTCGCACTCCGGCGGATCAGGAGTGAGAAGGGGCTGTTCCAGCGGATCGTCGGCAGGCGGCATCAGGTGAAAAAGCTAATGCGTGCCCCGCATGAGCACAAGCAAACGCTCACAAGCCACGCAAAACGAACGCATCTCTTCGGCTCCCACCCATCAAAGGCGACACAGGCCGCCTCAGTGAACGCCCACGGCACGCAACTTTTCCAAAACCACCGCCTGCGGCAAGTTTTGGGCGGTGAGAATGGTGCAGTAGTTCTGCATCGCAGTGCGAAAGCTGGGGTGCTCGTGGCCGGTGGAGCGCTTGAAACCCACCAGAAGAGCCACCACCCGCCGCGATAAAGGCTCTGCCTCCGTGAGGCGGTGGGTGGTCTTGAGCAGGGTGGCGAGGTTGTTGAGGTCGATGGCCACCTCAGGATGATCGGGGCCGTATCTGGCCTCGTCGATCTGCAAGGCGCGACGCATCAACGGCTCCGCCTCCATGGGGCGGCGGGTGGCCTGGAGCAACAGGGCGAGATTGCTCAGGTCAGTGGCCACGTGGGGGTGATCCGGGCCGTAGCTGGCTTCGTCGATCTGCAACGCGCGACGCATCATGAGCTCGGCCTCCATGGGGCGGCGGGTGGCCTTGAGCAGGGTGGCGAGATTGGTAAGGTCAATGGCCACCTTGGGGTGATTCGGGCCGTAGCAGGCTTCGTCGATCTTCAAGGCGCGGCGCATCAATGGCTCCGCTTCCTTGAGCCGCTGGGCTGCCTGGTGCAGCGTGGCGAGGGTGTTGAGGCGGATGGCCACGGTGGGGTGATCCGGGCCGTAGCAGGCTTCGTCGATCTTCAAAGCGCGACGCAACAAGGGCTCTGCCTCCTTGAGCCGCTGGGTGGACCAGAGCAAGGTGGCGAGGTTGTTGAGCTTGACAGCCACATTGGGATGATCGGGACTCGAGCTGGCGTCGTCGATCTTCAAAGCGCGACGCATTAGGGGCTCCGCCTCCTTCAGGCGGTTCGCGGACCAGAGCAAGGTGGCGACGTTGTTGAGGGCAGTGGCAATATCGGGGTGGGTAGGAGGCAGATGTTGCTCGATCAGACGAAGGGCTTCCTGCATCAAGGGCTCGGCCTCCTGGTGGCGACCGAGGTCATCCAAGATGTAAGCGATCTCGCCCTGCGCGGAGGCCCACCCGCAGGGATCGGCCTGCTTTTCGATGAAGTCGGCGGCCTTTTGGCGGTAGGCGAGGGCTGCTTCAAAATGAGCCTGGTCATAGGCAATCTGGGCCATGCCTTCATAGGAATTCTTAAGCCGATCCGAGGTACTCTGCTCCTGCTGGATGACGATGTCGAACTTTTCCCCGGCCTCGACCCGCTGGCCACAGGCGAGCAGGGCCTGGCCTTGCAACAGGGCGTCTAGGCTGGTCTTGCCTGCGGTGAGAATGACACGCAGAGCGGCGATGTCCATGGTCGTAGCGCTGGCCAGGGTGGTCTCAAGCCGGTCCTGCGACCAACTAGTGATGGGATCGATCTTCGGATCGCCGTGCCGCTGGACACCAGAGAGGGCTGCCTGAACTTGGCTGAGCTGGGTGGCGAGCTCTTGGTCACCTTGCTCGGTGCGGTCCTGCTTGTCCTCAATCCGCTGAAGACCGCAGGTGATGAAACTCGGCCACTGGCTGAAGCGCTGGTGCAGCTCGCTAGCGTGGTCGTTGAGCTTTTGCAGCAGG
>CAXNNN010000534.1:0-3037 GCA_964203095.1 Verrucomicrobiaceae bacterium
CTGCCAGCCTGTCTTGGCCTTGCGGTAACGCTCGGCAATCTCGGCAGCCAGTTCGGGCCGCCACAATTGTATAGGTCTTCGTGCCATGACCATCCTCTACAACAGGACATCCTATAATGCTACGATTATTTGGTCAGTTTGGTATGATAAGTCTGGCCAGTGGCAGGTGGCAGCCCTTCATCCGTTGCCGCATACTGGCCGCGAATGAAGAACTCTGCTGAACCTCGCGTACCGTCTTCGTTGGCCATGACAACGAGGTCCTCCACCTGTTCGCGATAGCAGCGGTCCATGCGCTGAAGGAAGAGGCGGAAGGCTTCCAGCCCATACTCGCTGCCACCTTGGTTGATGTCATGAACGATATCGACGTCGAGCAGGTCAAGGAAGGCTTCACGATCACCGCCATTGAAGGTAGAATAATAGCGCTGAAGAAGTTCGACAGATTGTTGCTGAGCAAAAGACATGCTTCCTAGCATGTGGCGAAAGGAGACCTGCAAGCAACGGAAAACCCTGTTGCCCCACCATGCTCTAGGGCTACTCTGCAGCGCCCTATGAGCTCTGATACTTCCCGGTCGATTCACCTTCGCCGCCTGCTTCCGCTGCTGCTGGTCGGCTTCATTTCAACCACCGCCGTCGCCCAGTCCTCTGTGATGGTTGTCGACCAATCCAATCGCAAGGTTCATGTCGCCGCGAATGCGAATCAAAAGCGCGCCGTCGGAGGCTTGGCCAAGATCGCCACAGCCATGGTCGTTCTGGATTGGTCCGAAGCCTCTGGGGTTTCGCTGAATGTCCTCGCCGCAGTGCCCGAATATGACGAGCGCATTGCCGGGGTCGCGAGCCTGGGTATTCGCACTGGAGACCAGGTGACCCTGCGCGATCTGCTCTATGCCACCATGATGAGTTCCGACAATGTCGCCGCCGTCACGCTTGGCCATTTCGTGGGCCAGGACTTGCTGATGCGCAAAGGCCGCCAGGGCGATCCCTTGCAGGAGTTTGTGCGCAATATGAATGCGCTCGCAGGCCGCGAGGGCTGCAAAGGCACACTCTTCGTGAATCCACACGGCTTTGAAAACAGCCGCCCGCAGCCCTACTCCACAGCGGCAGACATCGCCCGCATCGCCTTGTATGCCGCGTCGCGTCCACCATTTCACTTTTACACCAACCAGCAATCACGCTCCATCACCATCTATCGAGGTGGCGACCGCGTGACTCAGAAGCTATCGAATACCAATCAACTGCTGGGCAGTGACCGCATCGACGGCATGAAGACCGCCAACACGCCCATGTCCGGCGGTTGCGTAGCCATCACCGCTGACCGGAATGCAACCGTGATCAAACAAACCGACGGCAGTAGCATGATCTATCGCCACCGCATGATCGTGGTGGTGCTCGGCTCCGCCGATCCGTTCACGGAAGCTCGCAGCCTACTCTACCAAGGCTGGCAGGTGTATGACGGCTGGCTAGCCTCAGGTCGCATCGTTACGGACCAAGGCCAACTGCTACAGCATTTCTAGCCTCTCCCGCACGGCTGGCTAGCTGCTCAGCACTTTCTTGCCACTCCATCTCTCACGCCTAACTACACCCACCTCACTCTAGGTCTCATGCGCATCGGTATCCTCAACAGCGGCGGCGATTGCCCCGGTCTCAATGCAGTCATTCATGGCGTCGTCGGCGCTGCCTCCCGGCTCGGTTGGGAGGTCATCGGCTTCCGCGATGGCTTCGAAGGTCTTCTGCCCCCCGGAGATTACATGGTGCTCGATCCTGCGCGCACCATCGGCATCATGAAACTGGGTGGCACCATCTTGGGCACAACCAACAAGGGACACTTCGTGGCCAAAATGGGCGAGGGCGACATCGCTCAAGTGCCTCAGGAGATCGTGGACAAGGCCAAGACGACCCTGCGTCACCTAGAGATCGGAGCGCTCATCGTCGTCGGTGGCGACGGCAGCCTGACCACAGGCCTGCAACTTTATGGACAAGGTATTCCCGTCATCGGCGTGCCCAAGACGATTGACAATGATCTCCAGGCCACCTCCATGACCTTCGGCTTCGACTCCGCGTATGCGACGGTCGTGGATGCGCTGGACCGACTGCACACCACGGCTGAAAGCCATAAGCGCGTGATCGTGCTCGAGGTGATGGGTCGCCACGCTGGCTGGATCGCCCTCTACGGCGGCATGGCTGGTGGTGCCGATGCGATCCTACTCCCCGAGATCCCATTCCAGATTGAGAAGGTCGCTGAGAACGTGCGGATGCGCGAGGCCCAAGGCCAGCACAGCACCCTCATCGTCGTGGCAGAAGGCGCGAAGTGGGAAAGCGGTGACTTGGTGACCAAGGAGAAAGCCAGCGAGAAGGGGGAAGCTCGACTCGGCGGCATTGGTGAGCGTGTCGCGTTGGAGATCGAACGCCTGACACAGAAAGAAACCCGCGCCTGCACCCTGGGCCACTTGCAGCGCGGTGGCGCACCCACAGCCTTGGACCGCATCTTGGGACTGCGCTTCGGCGTCAAGGCCGTGCAATTGATCAAGGAGGGCAAGTTCGGCCGCATGGTCAGCTACCAGCAGTATCACGTGGGCGATGTGTCCATCGAAGAAGCCGTGACCAAGCTGCGTGTCGTATCCAAAGATAGCGAGATCGTCGCTGCCGCCCGCAGTGTCGGCATCTGCTTCGGGGACTAAACCCGATTCATTGACAGCCAAAAGAAAAGCCCGTGCCGGAGTGATCCAGCACGGGCTTTTTTCGTTATGATACAGACGCTTTACTTGGAGTCGAAGAACGAATCCTCGTCGCGGTCAGCGACCTTCAGATAGCGATAGTAAACTTCCAACTGTAGCGTGCAGAGCGTGGTTTTATAGACGCCCCCCTCCTTGGGGCCCGCCGCGCCCGCATCCCAGTTCGGACGCTCTGGCTTCCAGCTACCATCTGGGGCCTGATTATTCAGGATCTGGGGCAGGAGCTGCTCATTGTAGAACTTCCAGTCATCTCCGCCCTTTTGGAAGAAGGCCTGGGTGTAGTAATACCAGCAGTAGAGATTGCAGTT
>CAXNNN010000535.1:0-3033 GCA_964203095.1 Verrucomicrobiaceae bacterium
ACCATGGACATCACGCGCGGCCAGTGATCGCGTCCGGCGTTCTTGTTGATGGTCGGGCTGCGGCCAAACTCGCCCATCATGAGGATGAGCGTGCTGTCGAGCAGGCCGCGCTCTTCGAGATCGGTGACGATGGCGTGCAGCGTGCGGTCCACGCTGGGCAGCAGCGGCGTGAGGCCCTTTTTGATGCCGCCCCATTTCACTTCATCGCCATGATGATCGAAGTAACCCCAGGCACCGCTCACGGTGACAAAAGTGGAGCCAGCTTCGACGAGACGACGTGCCAGCAGCGCCTTTTCGCCAATGCTGTCGCGGCCATAGCGGTCACGCATCGCAGGGGTTTCGGCATCGAGATTGAAGGCTCGTTGCGCGTTGCCGGTCATGAGCACCTCGTAGGCCTGCTGCGTGTAGCGATCTGCGGCGGCGATTTGAGCATTGCCATCGACGCTGCGCTTCCAGTCATCCATTTGTGCCAGCAAATCCCGGCGATTGCCGAGTCGATCGACCGTGAGGCCTTCGGAGAGCTTGAAGCGGCCGGACAAATCCTTGCCGCTGACAGGTTCGAAGTCGCCCCCCATGTGCCCCGCGCCCCAGATGTCGGCGGGCAGTGAGTCCGCCAGCGCAACGTAGCCGGGAATGCCCGGCGCATTCGCACCGCGAAACTTCGCCGCGATGGAACCCATCGACGGCCAGCCGCCGCCATCACGGCCATCATTCGTGCGCTTCGCGAGCGGATTGCAGGCCTGCATGGTGATCGGCGTGTGATTGCTGGCGCTGCAATCGACCGAGCGGATCAGCGTGAGCTTGTCCATGATCTTCGCCGTGAGTGGTAAGTGCTCGCAGACATGGATGCCGGGCACTTTCGTCGAGATGTGGCCGAAGGGGCCGCGAATCTCGCTCGGCGCGTCCGGTTTCGGGTCCCACATGTCGATGTGACTCGGCCCGCCGGAGAGCCAGAAGAGGATCACGTTCGTCTTGCTCTTCGCCTGTCCTGCCGCAGCCGCCAGCGCCTGCGTTTGGAGCAGTGAAGGCATCGAAACACCTGCCAAGCCAGCGAGTCCGGTCTGAAGAAAACCGCGCCGCGTGGAGCCGACGCGTAGCAAATCTCCACGAGCGGGACTGAAGTTGCCGGTGATGGATGAAGTCATTGGATTCATGCGCGTGGTGTTGAGTTGCACCCAAACCTACGCCGCCACATCGCCTGACTTGCCGCGCGACTCAAAAGAGTCAGGGCTTGGCCGGGATCGCTTTCGGCGCGCCCCATGCCTTGGACCAGATCAGGCTTCCGTCTTTGCCTGAGAGGAGGTGAAAGCTGGGGATAGAACCAACTTTCAATGGCTTGAGACAGATCACGGCATTGTCTCCTGCCGCGACCATCTCTGACACGGCCTCCACTTTGCCAAATGGGTCGGCTTTCTCCCAGACGGGCTTACCCGAGGTGGTGTCCAGTAACGCGATGGTTTTCGCACGGCCTGCGATACCTAGCTCTTGTTCCTTCTCGTTTACCATCCAGAAAGCCCGCCCTGGGATGGGAACTGGAGCGTAACGTTTTTCATACCGATCATTGATCTGCCAGACGACAGCTCCCGTTTCAGCAGAGATTCGCTGGAGCGCGTAATCATAGGGGCGATAACGGGCCACGACCATCAGCATGTCCTCACTCTGATCCCAGTCGATGAATCTCAGGTTCTTCACTTCGGCGCTCTTGAGGCGAAGGGTGTCGAGACCGATGCTTGATGGCAGCGAATCGCCGTTGGCGGCAAATTGGCGGATGCCGTTGGTCGCGTGGACATGGATGATCCCTTTCGGTGAAACGCTGATCCGCCGCATCTGATGCTGGGGAAAGAGTGATGCCAAGTAGTCATCCGTTAGCAGCAAGTTTTCCGGGCAGTCCTTCACCCACTCTGCCCGACCATCGGCAAGGTTCAACCTGAACAGAAACTTGGGCGGGACCGTTCCCGCCTTCGCACCGAAAAATCCGCCGATACCCACAACCGCCTCCGATCCCACTAGCACGGCATCTTGAATGCTGGCCTTGCCGGGTTTCACCGTTTCGACACCCACTTTCCAGAGTGTTTTTCCCGTCTGGGTTTGAATGAGCGAAACGCTTTCTGCCGTCGCCACCACGAGATCACCGCTGCTTGTGAAGGTTATGCTTGCCAGCACTCCCTGTGAATAGAGCCAGCGCCACTGCTCCTTCCCATCCTTGGCAGACAGCAGCGGCGCGACGCTTTCCAACTCACGATTCCCACGAAACGAATTGCCCAGCAGCAGCACATTTCCCTGAGCATCCACTTGGAGTGCGTCCAGTTTGTGATCGCCTGGCAGTGAAACGCGCCAGAGTTCCGATCCATCTGCGGCGGCGTGACAGGCCACTTCAAGCGCCACGGTCTTCCGATCCGCCTTCACCTCGAATGCACCCAAGACGTTTCCATTCGGCGCTCCTCCAAGGCGTGGACAAGGGTGTCCGCTCCAAGCTGTGTGATATTCCTGCCACTGTAGCGGGCTGTCGGCGGGGAGAATCGCATCCGGCACTTGAATGGCGGTCTGTGTCGCCGCTGCGGACGGTGATGGCGGCGGGACCTTGGGCAGGACACCACCCAGCTTCTTCGCCAGCGCCACGCTTTCAGCACTCAGCTTCGTAAATGACACCGCGAACTGCTTGCCGTCCTTCTCGATGACGACGGAATCGCCATCGAGCTTGATGAACTTCGCCTGCATCACCCGGCCATCGCTGGCGGTCCAGGATTGGGGAGCGGTGGTGTCTTGGGCGTGGAGGGTGATGCTGGCGGTCAGGGCCAGCATGAGGAGGGCGGTGAGAATGCGTGGGTTCATGAGAAGCGTAGCGGCCTGAAACTGGCCAATGATTGGGTCTTCAGTTCGATGGCAGTGGCACAGCGCAGTAGAACTTTTTCCCGTCGGAACAAGTCACCCGGATGACGACCGCCCGGGCACCTTCGATATTGTAGCTATTGAGACTTGCATAATAGCCTGACATATGTTGAAACCTGTTGTATGATGCTTGGATGAGCAAGG
>CAXNNN010000536.1:0-3027 GCA_964203095.1 Verrucomicrobiaceae bacterium
CAGTTCTCCTCACTGCCGATGTCCGGGATGTCGCCCATGACCGACACCTTCATGGAGGCGATCATCTGCCGATCCAGGTAGTTCAGCAGCGCGACCGGGAACAGCAGCGCGACAATCGTCCAGGCGTAGCGTGACAGAGGAGGGGAGGCGGACATGAGCGGCAATCAACGCACGCGCCGCCCCCCGTTTTGCTTTTTTAGTGCCGTCCCCACCCCCCGTGGGCCACCCCGGCTGCCCAGGGACCCGATGCTAGCTGGGCACACGGACCCTGCGGCAAGCTTGCCTTTGGGTGTGTGGGACATTTGGGCGCAACTGCTGGGCTAAAGCTCCAACTGGATGCCCAGCTCGATGACCTGCCGTGGCGGCAACTCGAAGAACCCTGTCGCAGGGCGTGCCAGACGCGAGAGCAGGACGAAGACCTTCTTGCGCCACGGTGCCATCTTGCCCGGGCCCGTGGTGTGTAGCAGCTCGCGGCTCTGGTAGAAGCTGATGCCGGCAGGCTTGACGCTGCCGTAGTCGCTGAGCGAACGCACGAGGTCGTCGAAGACTTCAGGCGTTTCCGAGAAGCCATAGTTCAGTGTCACGCGGAAGAAGTTCTCGTGTAGCACATCCACCTGCATGCGTTCATCCGAGCTGACTCTCGGCTGATCGCCGAACTTCACGGTGAGCAGCACCACGTTCTTGTGCAGCGCCTTGTTGTGCTTCAAATGATGGAGCAAGCACAGAGGCAAGCCTTCGGCAGACGCACTCATGAACACGGCAGTGCCGGGCACACGGATGATACGTTCGTTCTTGATCTCCTCAATGAGGAAGCTGACAGGCAAGCGGCCCCGCATCATCGCATCGCGCAAGATGGATCGCCCATCCGTCCAGGTCTTCATGATGGTCCACATGACGACTGCGACAGCGAGGGGGAACCATGCGCCATCCCAGAACTTGACCAAGCTGCCTGCGATGTAGCCACCTTCGATGATGACAAACAGGATGGTCGGCAGCAGGGCCTTCCACATGGGCCAGTTCCACACTTTGCGCGCGACAAAGAAGAACAGGATGCTGGTCAGGAACATCTCCAGTGATACCGATAAGCCATAGGCGGACGCCAGATTGCTGGAACTACCAAAACCGATGACCAGGGCGATGCAGGAAACGAGCAGCAGGAAGTTGACCTGCGGCATGTAGATCTGGCCGCGCACATCGGGATTGGTATGGATGATCTTCAATCGCGGCAGGTAGCCGAGTTGCACCGCCTGCTGAGTGAGCGAATACACACCTGTAATCATGGCCTGTGAGGCAATGATCGTGCTCATGGTGGCCAAGACCAGGATGGGCACCAGCATCGGCTTGGGCACCAGGGCGAAGAACAAATGGAAATCCTCCGCCTTGGCCATGTCTGGGTTCGCGAGGATCATCGCGCCCTGCCCCATGTAGTTGAGCACCAGTGCGGGGAAGACCAGGATGAACCAGCTCTTCACCAGCGGCGGACGCCCAAAGTGTCCGATGTCCGCATACATCGCCTCGCACCCCGTCACGGCCAGTAGCACCATGCCCATGATGACGATGGCACCGTGTCCATGACTGAGAATGTATTGAATGCCATGATGCGGTGACAGCGCCGCGAGCACGGCGGGATGATCGCCAATGTGGATCAATCCCAGCCCGCCCAGAGTAAAGAACCACACGACCATGATCGGGCCAAAGGCGACCCCAATCTTGGCGGTGCCATGGCTCTGCACGAGAAACAAGCCGAGCAGGATGCCGCAGGCCACGGGCACCACGAAGCGATGGAAGTCAGGATTCAACTGCTCCAAACCTTCCACCGCTGATAGGACGGAGATGGCTGGAGTGATCATGCCGTCACCGTAGAGCAAGCAAGCACCGAGCAGGGCGACTAGCACAAAGCCGCTGGTCACCTTTGGCGTGAATGCCTTGGGCACAGAACGTAGCAGCGAGAGCAGGGCGAACATGCCGCCTTCGCCTTGGTTCGTCGCATGGCTGAGCACCATGAGGTATTTGAAGCTCACCATCACGATGAGCGACCAGAACATGAGGGAGATGGGGCCGAGGACGGCGAGTTCGTCACCCTTCACGTAGGGCGCGTGGGCCAAGCATTCACGCAGTGCGTAAAGTGGGCTAGTGCCAATGTCTCCAAAGACTACTCCCAGCGCCACTAGGGCGAGGGACCAATTGTTTGTCGATTTGTGTTCAGACATTTCAGATCGACGGGAGATGCCCGAAGCCCGGTGAAGGGACGCAAACCGTTAGCGAAGGACGTCATTTGCGCAAGGGGGTAGATTTCGAATGGGGTTACAGGGAATGAACACCGAGCGGTGCAAGTCATGGGTGTTGAGTGCCGCACTGAACCCTAGGCACTCGTCACTTCTTCCCAATCCTCCGCCGCATCTCCCCCTCCGCATCATCACACAACTGCCGCAGTGACTCAGGGCTGAGCCAGTGCGCGCCGAAGGCCGAGATGGTCTCGCGGATCATGCCATCTGCCGTGGCCGCACGTAGGCTGTGGGTCTCTGCATACTTGCCGACCAGTCGCTCGATGATCGTGTCCGCCGTCGTGCCTGCATCGGCGTAAAAGATCTGTAGCCCATCCGGCTCGCGCTCCTCGGTCATGCGCGCCTGTGGCCCATCGAAGACCACGATCACCCGCTCGCCTGTCATGTCTTGATAGTGCCGCATTCGCTGAAGCAAGAGGTCGCGTGCGCTGTGACGCCGTGCGGCCTGTCGATGCAGCGCGCGCAGTTCCGGCCAGGCGTTGATGATGCTGTGACCATCCACGAGCAGGTAGCGCCTCGCGTCCATGGCTACCTATTTGAAACCCGCCAGCACGGGCGAAGTCGTGGTGATGTCCTCAATGTCCGGGATGCTCGAAGGGTCTGGTGGCCCGTCGAAGTTCTCATCGCGGAAGCGCCGCCACGTGTCCTTGGTGTGCGCCGAGAGCAGTTCCTGCGTTTGCTCGCCGCATTTGCCGCAGACCATCAGACCATGCAGCATCTTGTCGCCCTCGCACACACCCGT
>CAXNNN010000537.1:0-3022 GCA_964203095.1 Verrucomicrobiaceae bacterium
AGGACATGTGGCGAAAGGCGGGCGATTGCTTCGCATACGCGGTGGCCAGGATGGACTCCAATTCGCCGGACTTCTGCTCCCGCACGAGATTCGTCTGGCCGGTAAAGACCAGCACCTCGTTGTTCTCCAGGCTGAACTTGCCATCCTTAAACGCAGGCTGTTTGACGCTGGCGTTGTCCGGGTTGCCAAAGCGACTGAGCACTTCTTTCTCATCAGGCACGAGGTTGTCCGCCAGCGCTTCGATGGTGATGTTTCGGTAGGCGATGACGGCCTTGCACTTGCCGTGGATTTGCAAGGCAATGACGCCTTCCTTGTCGATTCCAGGTTCGCGCTCGGTGTAGTCCACCGTGCGCACGCCATTGACGAAAAGCTGAATGCGAGAGTCCTCGGCGCGGATCTCGTAGCGGTTCCAGTCGCCAGGCTTCTCGGCCTTGGCGATCACGTCCTTGTTAGCCTCCAACAGCATCTTTTTGCGGCGCGACTCATCGTAGAGACAGCCTGAATAACCCGCACCGATGTCGGCCTGGAAGCCACTCATTTCATTCCGCGGCTGCGGGATACGCAGGCTGCGAAACTGCACGCCGCCATTCACGAAGCCTTCGGTGCCGGTCAGCTTGTATTCGAGCTTCAGGATGAAGTTCTTATAGCGCTTCTTCGACGCAAGGAACTCATTCTGTGGATTGCCCTCCATCGAACCACCAACGATGACGCCATCCTCGATTCGCCAGACCTTGGCGGTCTCGCCCTCCCAGCCATCGAAGGTCTTGCCATCGAACAAGGAAATCGGGGCCGCGTGGGCGGATAAAGAGAGCAGGAGGAGGAAGGCGAGGCGCTTCATGGGGCGCGAAACTACGTCGCCAAACCGGCAAAGCATTCGCAAAGTTGAAGTCACGCGGAGCTGCTTAGCATGATCGGTGCTTGGCTGTGGACCCACTCGCCACATGACCCCAGTATCCCACTTCGGCGCTTTGGCCACGCTCCGCCACGCCATCAGCTACATCATGGATGAGATGCCAGCCCTTTTTGGACCGGAGGATGATTTAGTTAGCGAGAGCGATTTCTGACTCGAAGAGGGAGGGTGACTTGTAGCTGAGGGATGAGTGCAAGCGGCGGGTATTGTAGTAGCCGTCGATGAAGGCAAAGAATTCGTGAGCGGCGTCCTGCTGGCTGGCGAAGCAGCCATCGCACAGCATCTCGGCCTTAAGGGAGCCGATGAATTCCTGGTCGATCTACCGCCGTCCCGAAATTCATTGGGCTACCATCAGTCGTTACCGGGCCGAGAAAGCCTGGCTGGCGGCCAAATTCTTCATCCGACTCGACGAAGAATCGGGAACCTTTGGCTACTACATCGAGCGCTCCAATGAAAAGACAGACTCCAGGGTCGATTGGCTGAACTTTCTCAACTGGCTGGCTGACGAGAACCATGTGACGTGGCTGCATAAGACCATGCAAAGCCAGGGAATGAGCATCTCCGATCCCTACGGCGGATCGGAGCAGGCTCTCAGGCGAACCACATTGACCCGGATGGTAAAAAATGGCGTGTCCCTGAAGCGCTCGTCGATGAAGCGGATTGCGTGGCGCCTGTGCTGGTGAACGATCCCAAAGACCGCAATCTGCTAGCGACAGCCATCCGGGCCGGAGCCGCGACTGTCGTCACGTTCAATCTTCGTGACTACAGCCCGGAGTCACTGCGCCCCTGGGATATTCATGCGGTGCATCCCGCAGACTATCGGATCACCCTGCACACGATCAGGCCCGACATTGTCGTCGCCAAACTCAGCGACATGGCCCGCGACCGAAAGATGAGCACGGCAGCTTTCCTTTCCAAGCTGGCCCGCAGCATCCCTGATTTTGCCTCCCCTGTGGCCCAGGCGGTCGGGTGGAGCCTGGACGAACCGAACGGGCATTGATCATGAACACCCTCGAACGCACCCTCATCGAAAAGGCCGGTTACGCTCACGGCTGGGAGAACGTGAGGCAGAGCACGCCGGAGCGTGTGATGATGTATTCCGCCCGCCACAAGGCCGAGGTCCACGTCACTCCAACAGACACGGCCATGATCTGGCAGGTGAACTTCCCTAAAGGCCCACCGACCGCCGAACTCGCCCGCACATTGCCGGAGCAGCACACCAGTGGCGACACCTTCCAAGCCACCGACGAAGCCTCCCTGGGCCGTCTGCTGCGCCGCGCCGCCGAACTGGCAATGTCCCTGCCGAACCAAGCCGCCGATCACTACGCCACCGAGACTGCCAAACTCGACGCCAACCCACCGAGCACCACCGAAGTGCTCGCCCTCGTCAAACAGCGCCAAGGCCAGGACATCTTCCGTGCAGCTCTGATGGACTACTGGGGCGGAACCTGTGCCGTCTCACCGGCATCGTCATTCCCGAACTCCGCCGCTGGAAGCCGTGGCAAAACGCCACCGGACCCACCAGTGACAACGGCAAGTCAACGTCATCACACAACGCCTGGAAAGGAGGGCACAGAGCGGCTTTGGCTGCTGCACGAGAGGCCCTACGTAGCCTGCGCCGCGAATGATCTTGAACTGGCCACCGACAGCAAACAGTCTGGGCGCAACCATGATCGCTCACCTCGCTGTTTTCGCTTTTGGAGTCGTGCTTGCCCATGCCTTTCGTGCCGAGGGAGGTTCTCAAATGGTCACGCGTGGCTGGCTGCTTCCTTTGATTTGTGGGTTTGCCTTGCTCGGTGTGTGGAAAGTTTACGACGCCTTGCAGTATGGCTTCTCTCCCGTTTACATCTGGACCGACGGGGAAGCGGAGCCTTGGCAACGGCTTCGTTGTGGCACTAGCCTTGAGCATTCCAAGCCAATCATTTATGACCCCGAGTCCCAGGTGTTGAGGGGCGCTACTAATGGAGCGCGGTTCTTGCTTGAATCCCCGAGTGCAGGAGACGCAGGTGGATCGAATGGCTGGCCATGGAGCAACTGACCTGTCGCGGCACTTCGTGAAATGAAACCCTGATATGGCTGTTCCCCTCATTACCCCCGACCAAGCCGAAGCCC
>CAXNNN010000538.1:0-3008 GCA_964203095.1 Verrucomicrobiaceae bacterium
CGGCATTTCAAGTCCTTCAGCAGCAGGTCGAGAGCGCCGCCGGACATCTGGATTTCCTGCAAGGCGAGGGTGAGGGAGGCGAACATGAACGCAAGGCTGAGGCCGAAGGTGATCTGGCCTGGCAGCTGCCAGGCAAGGCACAGCACGGACATGCTGATGATGCAGGTCATGAGGCTGAGCACGCCCATGGTTTGCATGTGCTTGATGATCTGAATGCGGCGGCGCAGGCTCTGAATCTGTTTCAGCAACAGGGGCTCCTGGGTGCCGCGCCAGTCCTCATGCAGCTTGCGCACCACGCTGGCCAATCCATGGAAGCGGTTCGTGTAGGCGAGCATGAGCAAGGAGATCGCCGGGAACAGCAGGGACGGGGTGGACAGCGGCAGATTGGTCATTCACGCCCATGCCATTTCTGGACGGGGTTGGAAACCAAAAAACTGGTCTACTCTTCCTTGAGCCAGTTCAGGCAGGTCACGGTGAAAGTCACGATCTTTTTGGCTTCGGCTGCTGGCACCGCTGCGCCGCGATCAATCCGGTGCCTTCACCAAGAGCGCCTGCTTGATGAATAGCCATGGGTCGCCGGGAGCGAGAGACTTGATGATCAAAGGTTGGCCCAGCACGTCAGCGGCTATCTTCAGGCGCCCCAGACGCATGACGCGGAAGGTGTCAGTCGCTTGGGTGATCTGGTTAGTCTTGAACTCGCGAGTATATTTCTGATCGGCAAAGCTGAACTCGATGCTGCCTCCGGCGGGCAGCTCGGCGCAGGCATAGTGCACGATCAAATCGTAGTTGCCTGCAGGCAGGCGGGAAAGGGTCCACGACGCCTCACCAATCGGCACCGCAGCGTCGCCGACTTGTGGGGGCTTGGCCTCATGCGGCTCCAGGGTGAAGACGATGCCGGGGGCCTTGCCCTTGCGCTCACTGGCCAGAGGTTTCGCTGGCAGTAGATCCACGGCTCCACCTTCAACGATGAGCTTTTGCACTTGGCTGATCTCGGCTTGGATGGTGGCCGCTTCGAGGGGGGAAGCCCTGTCAGCCAGGGCTTTGAGTTCCACCAAGTATTGCTGGAGCAAGGGTGCCTGCACCTTGCGCAGATTGTCCCGGTAGGTCAGCTCCAGTTTTTGCAGACGAGTTTGCGACGCGGCGGGCTCCGCTGTCTGCGCGCGGAGTGGTGCCGTCAAAAAAATGAGTAGGGCAAGCAGGGGGCGCATGGCAAATCAAGGTTGAGTGCGTTGTCCCCAGCCGCCGGGGGCAGGGGATTGCTTCCGGGCGGCGGCCTCGCGTTCTTGCAGACCTGTGAGCAGAGCGCTCTCCAGCGGGTTGCGGCCTTTGTTGGCCGGTGCGTCCAGCACGGCTAGCCCTTGATCAATGAGCACATTTTGAAACAGGCCGATGCCTTCCACAAAAAGCAGCGCCTGGGCTGCTTCGTTGACCTTGTGATCTTGGCGCAGCAGCAAGCGCAAGGGGCGACCCTCCAAATACAGTGCGGTGAACTCTTGGGCGCTCTGGCCGAGACTGAGTGCGGCTTCGGGGCTGATGCCAAAACGGTCGAGCGCGAGCTTCAAGGGCTTCTGCTCGGCTGGATTCAGCGGTGGGCAGGCGATCCAGGCTAGCCGGATTCTCTGCTGTTGGCCCTGATGCTCAATGATGAAGGCGTCGCCTGTGTTGGCGGGATCAGGCACAAAGTGGGCGTCAGCTAACTCTTCAAAGTTGTCCAACTTCAGGCCGACGGGCCGTTTCGGGGCCTTGCCCTCCAGGAGTTTTTTCACGCGTTGTTGCTCGCTGGCAATGGCTTCTGCTGCCTCGGGAAGCGGGGCGCTGATCGCTGCTAGCTCGCTCAAATAAACGTCGATCACGGGCTTCTGCGCAGCGGTCAGCTTGCTTGCCTGGGCGGCTTGCAGAAGCTTCAATTCTTCCAGGAAGGGGAGGCTGGTGCTGGCGGTAAGGGGTGTGCTCGCCGCAGTGGCGAGAGGGATCAGCTTCAAATCGCGAATGATGATCTCATTCATCGGACTGCTTGCCTGATTCACGAGTCGCAGCACGACGGGGGCACGGGTCAGCTCGATGCTGCCCTCCACCGTGAGCAGTTTGTTTTCCCCACCGGTCATCGTCAGCTTGATGGGTAGGCTGTTTTTAGCGGCCGTGGCGAGTAGCGATGACTCATGGAATAGCATGGGCACCTCTTCCAGGGGGGCAAGCGGGGGCACTTGAGGCCGTGGCGGCGGCGATCCTGGTGATGGCGGTGGCGGACGGCGGGGGGCCATCAGGTAGGTCAGCACGAGCTGATAGGTTCCAGGCGTGAAGCGTGGGAGAATCCACTCTGCCGCGCAGTTCGTGGTGCGCCAGCCCTGCAAGGAATCGGCAGTGGCCAGCGTGGAGCCAGAGAGTTTCGCTTTCTCGATGAGTAAGGGGAGGCCAGGGGCCGTATCGGGTGTCGCTGCGCTCAGCGCGGTCAGGTCAGCGCGGCGAGCCTTCACAGCGCGGGCTTGCTCATAGTCGCCCAAGGCCGCCAGGGAGGTCTCCAAGCTGGCCAACGCCTTCTCATAGTAATCGTTCAACGACCCTGAGGCCAAGCGCACGCGTTGCAGGAAGGCTTGGCGCGTTTCTTCCAGGAGGGGCGGTGTGGCCGCCGTTTGTGCCTGCGCAGGCAGCGCGAGCATGAGGAACAGTCCAAGAAGTGAAGCGTGGGGGATCGACATGTCGGTCAGCGGTTGGCAGGCAGCAGTTCCACGGACTGGAGCTGCATGAGGTTGCTTTTCAGGACGGTCACGGCGCTGATCTTGAGGAGTCCGGCCCCGTCGCGGACGCGTAGGGTGCCGAGATTCAGGTCCTCGTAGCCCTTCAGGGTCGCGTTCAGATCAGAAGTCAGGCTGTAAAAGCTCTCCTGCACTCGCACGCTGCCGCCTTCCAGCGGTCCCGAACTGTAGTGCAGCACGACCTCATAGCCGCCGGGGGGAAGGTCGGGTAAGCGCCATGTTGCCGTCGCACCCACTGCCTTCCAATCTGTCAAG
>CAXNNN010000539.1:0-3004 GCA_964203095.1 Verrucomicrobiaceae bacterium
CGGCGATGACAGCCAGCGCAGTTCGCATCCGAGCTGTGCTTCTCGACGAGTTGGCGCTCGGTGAGTCCTTCGGGCGGTTGCTCGGGGAGAATGGGCACGCCTTTGGGTGGAACGGGCAGCTTCTCGCCGAGCACCACTTCGCAGAGCCACGCGCCGCGCAAGATGCCGCTGGTGCGCGAGGCACCGGCTTGCTTCGCGAGTGTGGCAGCGAAACCGAGGATGCCGCCACGGCCTTGAGGGTGGAGTCCTTCGATGCGGTGCCACTCTGAGTCAGAGGAAGACAGAGGAATGGGGACAGGGGAATGATTCTGAGGATTCCTCTGTCCCCATTCCTCTGTCTTTAATCCGTAGTGCTTGGCGAGCGACTCATTCACGAACGTGTAATCCGCATCGAGCAGTGAGAGGACGCTTCGATCATTCTGAAACAGGTCGATGAAGAAGCGGGTGACTTCTTCCTGCATGGACTCGCGCACATTCACGAAGGTGGGGAAGTGGCGCTCGCTCTTTTCATCCAACTCGGCGACTTCGCGGACGTGCAGGTATTGGCAGCCGAACTCGGTGGCGAGGCGGCGAATGCGCTCGTCCTTCATCATGCGCTTCACTTGCGCGGCGAGTACATCGGGCTCGTGGAGTTTGCCGGTGGTGGCGAGCTGCGTGAGTTCGGCATCGGGCGCGGATGACCAGAGGAAGTAACTGAGACGTGTGGCGATCTCCCAATCGTTCACTGGCGTGGCCTTTGGTCCAGGCGCGGCTCTCTCGCCGCGATAGAGAAATGCCGGTGCCACAAGAACTCGCGCAAGCATCATGCGCACAGCTTTGGCGTGCGGCATCTCCTGCGTGCGCAGCTTTTGATAAAGGGTGCGCAGTTCTTTCTGCTCTGCGTCTCTGAGCGGGCGACGCCATGCCTGTGTGGCGAAGTCGAGCACGGCTTGCACCTGTTTGGGCTCCACTTCGATTTGCAGTTTCTTGAAGGCCTCGGCTCCGCGCATGATCGGCTCGCGCATCGGCTCGAAGGCTTCGGGCTTGGCATCTTGGGTGGCAAACTGCCAGAGCTGCTCAAAGACGTCCACTTGCTTCAGCGGCGACTCACTGATGAAGCGCAAGTCATCCCAGGCGCGATCCAGCTTGCGTGAGTCGGCGTCATCCAGCATGAGGCGCTTCAGGTGGTCGTCCTCGCGAAAGAACAAAGTGAGCGTCACGACCTCATCCACCGGCACGATGCGCGGGTAGCAGAGCGCGATGGGGAAGAGCGAGCGGAACTCATCAAACGCGGTCTCAAAGCGTGCGCGGGCATCACTGGCGTCGTTCACGATGATCGGGGCGCTGTGCTGCGTGACGAGGTTGTTGTCGCTCCACTGGCCAGATTTCTGTGCAGACTCCGATTTGCCCGCCACGAGGCTCGTAGCGGCCAGGGGCTTCTCAGTGAGCACCTGCATTTGCACGCTGCCATTCGTTTTGGCGGCAAGTCTTCCGGCGACAACGAACTCGGTGCCTTTGGCGAGCACGGCGGGGATTTTCACTTCAAGAACTGAGGGCGCATTGGCTTTTAGATCGGAAAAAGCGGTCTGACCTGACCGATTACTCAAAAACGGACGCAGCAGCGGTGAGTTGAGCGGGAAGTCTTTTTCCAAAAACTGCCGCACCTTCACCGCAAGCTCTGGGGTTGGCTTCTTCCGCCATTCAGCAATGGGCGCAGGCACATCCGGCGCGGAATCGAGCGTGGCAGGTTGGCTGAGGAAGTGCCACGCGCCGTGCGGATTGCCTTTGAGGATGTTCGGCGAAACGTCTTTGGTGAGATCCCAGGTCTGGGTGCCATCGCTGAGCGTCAAATTGACGGCAGTGAGGTCGCAGGAGTGATTTCCATCCTTCGGGCCGATGACCAATGCGACAACCTGTCCGGCTTCGACGCGCACGTTTTCGAAAGGGCCAAGCTTGAAGAGCTGCTTGCCCTTCGTTTCGCCTTTCGCGAGCACCTCGCTCGTGTGACCGCGACGGAGTTCGAGCGCGTAGGTGATACCGTTTCCGCATTCCGAATGCGCGGCGGCGACATCGCCATGGATGCGCAACGTGCCGCCCTTGTCACAACGCCACGCGATGACCGAGGCACGCGTCGGCGAGGGATGCGTGGCGATGCTGTGGCCCTTCATTTCGCCAGGAGTGCGCACGGTGGCATCGGACGAGTTCGCGAGCACACTGAGCGCCTGATCGCCCTGCCAGCCCTTGATGAAATTGTAGTCCGGCGTGCTCTTCATCTGCTTGGTGAGCAACGGTTCGAGCTTGGTGGTGCCGTAGCCGAGGTATTCGCGCCATGCGGCCATCAAAACGGGATCTGCGCCTTCTTTGCCGCTGGCGATGGCATTTAAGACCGACTCCGTTTCCGCGATGATGCGGCTGCGTTGTGTCTCCAAGTGCTTCACGAGCGCTGGAAGGCCGCTGATGGGCAAATCAGGCCTGCCAGGAGCCACGAGGCGCGGATTCTCCCACACGACTTCATCATGGGTGCTGCCATCACCTGCATCCGTGGTGCTGAGGTAGAGCGTGACATCGGTTTCCGAGGCGAGTTTGAGCCGCATCTCATGTTTCGCGACCAGCGGGGTCACCGGCTCCTGCCAGGCCTTCGGGCCGTTCGCTTTGCCGATGTGGCCGACATTCGCGAAACGCCACAGCACCTTCTGCCACGGCTCGATATCAGCCGCGGTGAGTTTTTTCTCACGAAACTTGGCCCGCAGCGGATCGAGCAAAACGGACGGCTTCGTGCCAGTGAGTGCCTCGCGCAGCATGCCCAGATACTTGGCGCTCAAGCCCTCGCTGCTAGCACGGCCTTGCAGTGCCTCGAGATACTTGGCGAGAGGCAGATGGCCGCTGCCCGTGCCGGTGTCGAGCTTGATGCCCTGCGCGACGGTTTGCGAACCTGTGCCCGCAGACGTGTGCTTGGCATAGATCGCCCGAATAGTCATCAGAGCTTCGTCTGTCCAGTCGCTGGCTGACGTGCTCGGTGAGAAAC